>DATFCB010000232.1:0-11044 GCA_035253525.1 Pyrinomonadaceae bacterium
AACGCCGTACGCACGACTCGACCTACACGCTCGCCGTCGGCAAGGCGAGCCGCGCGCGCGACCGTTACAACGAACTGACCGTCTCGCTGCGCGAGGCCGCGGGCGCGCGTCGGCGTTTGCAGATAATCTTCCGCGCGTACGACGACGGCGCTGCGTTCCGCTACCGGCTGCCCGCGCAAAGCGGCATGACCGACTTCGAGCTTGCGGCCGAGCGCAGCGACTTTCGCTTCCCGGCGGACCTGGACTGCTGGGCCTTGCAGCTCGCTAGCTTCACCACCTCTTACGAAGGCGAGTATGACCATATCATCTCGGACCGCATTCGCGCGGACGCGGTCATAGGTCTCCCGCTTGTCTGCCGTACGCGCGACGAGCGCACGACCTTTGCGCTCTCCGAGGCAGACCTGAAGGACTACGCCGGCCTCTACTTCGCGCGCGTCGCGGGCGGCGGCTACGGCGTCACGAGTCGCCTCGCGCCGCGCCGCGACGACAAATCAGTCGCCGTGCGCGGCCGTGTGCAAGTGGAAGGTTTCGTCACGCCGTGGCGCGTCGTGATGGTCGCGAACGAAGCGGCGAAGCTCATAGAGTCAACCCTCATCACGAACCTCAGCACGCCGAGCGTGATAGGCGACACGTCGTGGATACGCCCCGGCCGCTCCGCCTGGGACTGGTGGTCCGGCCCCAACACCGAGGGCACGAGCTTCAAGGTGGGGATGAACGACGCGACGATGAAGCACTACATAGACTTCGCCGCGGAGATGGGGCTCGAATACATGCTGATAGACGCGGGTTGGTATAGCCCGCTCCCAGGCTACGGCCCCAAGATGGATTTCAAGGCCGACATCACGAAGACGATTCCAGAAATAGACTTGCCCGGCCTTGTCTCTTACGCGCGCGGCAAGAACGTCGGAATCTGGGTCTGGGCGCACTGGCGGCTCGTCAACGACCAGATGGACGTGGCCTTCCCGCACTTCGAGCGCCTGGGAGTTAAAGGCGTCAAGATTGACTTCATGGACAGCGACGACCAGGAGATGGTCGCGTTCTACCACCGCGTGCTCAGGAAAGCTGCCGAGCATCATCTGTTGATTGACCTGCACGGCGCGTACAAGCCTACGGGACTCACGCGCACTTACCCGAACTACCTGACGCAGGAGGGCGTGATGGGCGCGGAGTACAACAAGTGGAGCGCGCGCGTGACGGCGACGCACAACGTGACGCTGGCCTACACGCGCCTACTCTTGGGGCCGATGGACTACACGCCCGGAGCATTCCGCAACCGCACGCGGCGCGAGTTCAACATTAAATATATCGGGCCGGAGGTGATGACGACGCGCGCACACCAACTGGCTATGTTCGTCGTTTACGAGAGCCCGTTCGCGTGCGTCTCCGACGACCCCGGCGCGTACAAGGGGCAAGCGGGCGCGGAGTTTCTGAAAATTGTGCCAACGACCTGGGACGAGACGCGCGCGCTCGGCGGCCGAATAGGAGAGTACGTCGTGGTCGCGCGCCGCCGTGGGCGGGACTGGTACGTCGGCGTGCTGAACAACGAAGAGGCGCGCGAGATTTCGCTGCCGCTCATCTTCCTCGGCGACACCATTTACAACGCGACCGTTTACGCCGACGGCGCGAGGGCGGACGAAGTAGTCGTCACGAAGACCGCGGACGCTAACAGCGGCAAATTCAGAGGCACTGGCAGCATGATGCAACTCAAGCTCGCGCCGGGCGGCGGCGCTGCGCTGCGCCTGACACCCGCGAAGTAGAGCTTAAACTCTGAGCGCCTTTGCGCCTTTGCGTGAGGAATTAATTTCACGCAAAGGCGCAAAGGCGCATAAGAATTGACTTCAATTCTGAGATGCGTGCTAAATAGAAAAGCGGAGGTTTGATTCACATGACCGGTTCTCTTCCGATAGCCGTTTACTACGAGCACCCGGAGTGGTTCCGCGCGCTGTTTGCGGAGATGGACCGGCGGGGCTTGCCTTACGTCCGATTGGACGCGAGCCGCCACCGCTATGACCCGACGGCGGAAGAGTTCGGTTACGCGCTCCTGTTCAACCGCATGAGCGCGTCATCCTACCTGCGCGGCCACGGCAACGCCCTCTTCTACACACGGGATTTTCTGGCACACCTTGAGCGCAAGGGCGTGCGCGTCATCAACGGCCCGGAAGCCTTCGCCGTCGAAACTTCAAAAGCCCTGCAACTCAGCCTGCTCAACTCGCTCGGCCTCGGCTTCCCGCCGACGCGCGTCATCAATCATCAAAGCGAAGCTCTCGCCGCCGCCCGTGAGTTGAGCTTCCCCGTCGTCGTCAAACCGAACATAGGCGGGCGCGGCGCAGGCATTGTGCGCTACGACACGCCGGCCGCTTTACAGAGCGCGGTCGAGACGTGTCGCGTCGAGCTGGGCGTTGACAGCACGGCCCTCGTGCAGGAATTTGTGCCAAAGCGCGACGGCCACATCACGCGCGTCGAGACGCTCGGGGGCAAGTATCTTTACGCGATGAAGGTCTACCCGTCGGGCGAGAGTTTCAACCTCTGCCCGGCCGAGATTTGTCAGGTCGAGGACCAGGCGGCGGCCCTCGGCGAGATGTGCCTGGCTGACGCGCCGAAGGCGGGGCTGAAGGTCGAGGCGTACGAGCCGCCGCCCGCAGTCGTCGAAACCGTCGAACGAATCGCGCGCGCCGCGCGGCTCGACCTCGGCGGCATAGAGTACATGGTGGACGACCGCAGCGGAGAGATTCTGTACTACGACATCAACGCGCTCTCGAATTTCGTCGCGGACGCGGTGAACGTCGTCGGCTTCGACCCGCACGCGCGGCTGGTTGACTATCTCGAAGAGGAGGCACACAGATGCGCTACGGGTACTGGCTCCCGGTTTTCGGCGGTTGGCTGAGGAACGTCGAAGACGAGGGGATGGAGACGAGTTGGGAGTACACGAGCCGGCTCGCGCGGCGCAGCGAAGAGATAGGCTACGATCTGACGCTCGTCGCCGAATTGAACCTCAACGACATCAAGGGCGCTCATGCTCCCTCGCTCGACGCCTGGTCAACGGCCGCCGCGCTCGCCGCCGTCACGTCGCGCCTTGAATTGATGGTCGCCGTCCGCCCGACCTTTCACAACCCGGCGCTTCTGGCGAAGCAGGCCGCGAACATTGACCACATCGGCGGCGGAGGCCGCCTCTCGCTGAACGTCGTCTCTTCGTGGTGGATGGACGAGGCCAGAAAGTACGGCGTGCATTTCGAGCAGCACGACGACCGCTACGCGCGCACGACCGAGTGGCTGAAGGTGGTAGACGAGATGTGGAAGCGCGACCACTTCTCCTTCGAGGGGAAATATTATCGCGTTGAGGACGCCGTGATGCAGCCGAAGCCTATCACGAAGCCGCGTCCAGTCATCTACGCGGGCGGCGAATCGGAGGCGGCCAAGGAGATGATCTCACAGCTTTGCGACGCCTACGTCATGCACGGCGACCCGCCGTTGCGCGTGCGCGAGAAGATCGCGGACATGGCGGCACGGCGCGAGCGCCACGGCCTCGCGCCGATGAAGTACGGCGTGGCCGCCTACATGGTCGTGCGTGAGACGGAAGAGGAAGTTCAGCGCGAGCTTGCGCGCATCACGGACGTGAAGCAATCGGCCGCGGGTTACGAGAATTACCAGCAGTGGCTCGCCGGCACAAAACTGGAGCAGCAAGTCTCGCTCGAAGACTACTCCGTCTCCAACCGCGGCCTGCGCTCCGGCCTGACGGGGACGCCCGAGCAGGTTCGTGAACGCGTCGCGGAGTTCGAGGAGGCGGGCGTTGACCTCCTACTGCTCCAGTGCAGCCCGCAGCTCGAAGAGATGGAGCGCTTCGCCGAAGCCGTCATCGCCCCCCGCGCGAAAACGGCCGCGGTAAGTTAGACCGCACGTTATGGGCAGATGAATTTTCGTGCTCTGAACTGTCAGTCGAGTCATTAATCCGCCCCAGATTATCCGCCCAAACTCTGATGACTTTGGGCGTCGGCTTACCACCTTCGTTAAAATATCTGGTCTTTTCGCCCTGGCGGAAGATGGCGGCGTGAATCGTTCTGTTGACTAAATCAACCGCGACGGCCGATTCCAGGTGCGTGCAGGCGTGAATCAGGCAGCCGCTTGAGAAGAGGAAGTGTCCTTCCTTTGTGACGGGGGTGAGAGTCTCGAACGATTCCATGAACGAATCATATTCCTTCCCCAAAAGCTTTCTCATGCGGGCTTTGATGACAGGATTTTTGAGGAGACTGTCGGAGTCTTGACCTGCGGCCGCGGCGACATCAGGAGGCAACGCGGCGCGTCTGCTCTTTGCCGTTTGCGCCGTCGCGGTGGAGCACGCGACTAATGTCACCAGTAAAACGAATGCCGGTTTTCTCATGTCGTTATGCCTCGTGTGTTCGCCCGACAATTAATAAGGAGAGCCATGACCTGAGGCGAGACGCCGATGCTCGGGGAGGTTTGCGGAACCACAGACGGACTCAATTCTTTGCGCCTTACGTTTTTACTTTGCGCCTTTGCGAGAAACACCAACTTTTCTCGCAAAGGCGCAAAGAGAAAACCAAAGGCGCAAAGAATCGAGTTTTGGGTTTGGGCCAAGTTAATAACTGAGCCCGAAGCCGTACTTGAAGAGCGGGTCGTAGGTTTTGTCGCCGACGCTGATGGGAATTTGTGCCATCGAGCGGGGCCACGTAAACGAGAGCTTGCCCGTGGGCTTGTAGTCTCCGAAGAGCACGTCCGCCACGCCCTGCCCTTCCGTGCCGGGCAGCCACGCGGCGATGAAGGCGTCCGCTTTCTCCAACACCGAATTGATAATCATCGGGCGGCCGGAGATCAGCACGACGACGACGGGGACGCCTGCGCGCTTCATGTTGTCAATCGCGGCCACGTCTTCCGGCGCGAGCGATAAGTCTTCCGTGTCGCCGACGCCCTCGGCGTAAGGCGTCTCGCCCACGACGACGACGCCTACGGTCGCGCCCTCCGCGCCCGAGCCGTCTTTCGCGAAAGTGACTTTCGTCGGGGACATGACCGTTTGCTGTATGGCTTTCAAGATGGTCGTCCCGCCGGGCAAGGCTTGGCCGCTTTTGCCCTGCCAGTCAATCGTCCACCCGCCGCACTGGTTGCCGAGGTCGTCCGCGCTCTTTCCGCCGACGTGTATCCGCGTCACCTTCTTCGAGAGCGGCAGCGTCTTCTTCGCGTTCTTCAAAAGCACCAGGGACTCGCGCACGCACTCGCGCGCCACCTGACGGTGTTCCGTTGAGCCGAAACGCTTGTGCAAACTCCTGTCGGCCAACTGCGAACGATTCTTGTCCATCAAGCCCATCGCGAACTTGACGCGCAGGATGCGGCGAACCGCGTCGTCAATCCTCGACATGGGCACTTTGCCTTCGTTGACCAGTTCTTTGAGGAGCGTGAAAAACTCCCTGTACTTGGTCGGGACCATGAACATGTCCATGCCCGCGTTGGTGGAAATCTCTATCGCCTGCTTGTAGTCGGGCGTGATCTGGTCTATGGCGTTGTAGTCCGAGATGAGGAAGCCGTCGAAGCCCAGCTCGTTTTTCAGGATGTCGGTCAAAAGCTTCTTGTGGCCCGAGAGCTTGACGCCGTTCCAGCTACTGTAAGAGGGCATGATCGTGCCGACGCCCGCTTTGATGGTGCTCGGATAGCCCGGCATGTGAATCTCGCGCAACTCTTTTTCAGAGAGGCGCGTGTCGCCCTGGTCTAATATCTTCTTCTTCGTGACAGGGTGTTCAAAGCTCCCTGTGCCAAAAACGGTCCCGCCGTCGCCGACGTAATGTTTGGCACAGGCCAGGACGCTCAAAGGGTGTGAGAGGTCGCTGCCCTGAAAGCCGCGAACCGCCGCTTCACCCAAATCGCGCGCCAACTCGGGCGCTTCGCCGAAGCCTTCATAGGTCCTTCCCCACCTTTCGTCGCGCGGGACCGTGACGCACGGCGCGAACGTCCACTGGACGCCGGTGGCGCGCACCTCTACGGCCGTCACGCGCGCCGCGCGCTCGACCAGACGCGGGTTGCGCGTGCAGCCCAAACCTATGTTGTGCGGGAAGACGGTCGCGCCGAGCACGTTGTTGTGTCCGTGCACGGCGTCTATGCCGTAAAGAATCGGGATGCCGAGCCGTGTCTTGATGGCGCGGGCCTGATACTTGTCGTAAAGGTCCGTCCAGGCTTCAAGGCTGTTGCCGGCTTTGGGGTCGGAGCTTCCGCCGCTCAGGAGCGAGCCGAGGAAATAGGTTTCGATGTCGCCTATGTCCTTGAGCGCGTCCTGTTCGGCCTGCGTCATCTGGCCTATCTTCTCTTCGAGCGTCATGCGCGCGAGAAGCTCATTGACCTGTGCGTCGAAAGACTTGAGCGGCTTGGCCGACTGCGAGCCTGCGGGCGGCGGATAGGCGGCGATGAGCGTAGGGAGCGTCAGGCCGGCGGCCCCTGCGGCTGCCGAAAGCTTGATGAAGTCGCGGCGGTTCAGTTTCTTTGTCATTAACGGGCGGACTCCTCGAAGTTGAATGATTAAAGAGCGTGGTTGAAAACAATTCGGAACTGTGCGGGATGAATGATGAATTAAAAGGCTTTTGTCTTTCGATTCATCATTCATCTCGCAAAGTTCATCATTTCCCATTGCCCGGTTTCCGCCGAGCGGAAGATGGCCTCGATGACGGCCATGTTGTTGACGGCATCCTCTAAAGGGATCGGCTGCGCGACGCGTCCGCGTATGGCGCGCGAGAAGAGGTCCCCCTGAATCTCGTACTGGTCGCAGGCGGGGAACTCTATCACCTCGATTCCCCCGCCAAAAAGGTCTGAGCCGTCGTCAACGAGGATTCGCATCGGGCGGTCAGAGGGCGCGTTGAAGGGAATCAGGACTTCTATGCGCCCGCGCGTGCCCACGAACTGCATGCGCTGGTAGGGTGCCAACTGCGTCGAGCATGTGAACGTTGAATGGCCCGACGGGAAATCCATCATCGCGGAAGTCAGGCGGTCAATCCCGAACGTGGGGTCGCGCTCGATTAAGGCGGAGACCCTGCGCGGCTCTTCACCGAAGAAGAGTCTTGAGATGGTGATCGGATAACAGCCTATGTCCATCAGCGCGCCGCCGCCCGTCTCCGGCTGGTTGCGTATGTTCGCGGCGTCAAGGTTGAAGTAGCTGAAGAAGCCCGCGATGGCGCGCAAGCTCCCGATGCGCCCCTCGCGTACGAGCGCGAGCGCGCCCAGCCACTGCGGGTGCGTGCGCACCATGAAAGCCTCCTGGATTTTCACGCCCGTGCGGTCACGCACTTCGAGCAGTTTTCGGGCCTCTTCCAGGTTAAGACTGAGCGGCTTTTCGCAGAGCACGTGTTTGCCGGCCTCCGCCGCCTTGATAGTCCACGGCACGTGCAAATCGTTCGGCAGGGGGTTATAGACGGCTTCTACTTCCGTGTCGGCGAGCAATTCTTCGTATGAGCCGTAAGCCCTCGATATGCCCAGAGCCTGGGCCACGCGCACGGCCTTCTCCGAATCCCTGGACGCGATGGCCGTGACCTCCGACCAACGCCCGCGCTGCATGGCCGGGATGACTTTCTCGACCGCGATCTTCGCCGCCCCGAGGACTCCCCAGCGAACTTTTCCGTTCACGATTTATTCGTCTCCCCGATTGTTCGTCAACAAACAACAGAAGCTGCCGGTAATAATCATCCCTCCGAGATGCCTCAATGACCCTGGCTGACTGAAGCCTTGCGGCTTTCGTCCAGTAATTCGGTCGTGCCTTCCGTGACGCTCCGCGGCAGGGCTTGCGGCCCTGGTTCTGTGGCGATCATTTCCGGCGCTTGCTCGGCGCTCCTGGCCTTGAGCGCGCGTTTGCGCTCGGGCCTGGTGAGCAGGCCGCCGATGAAGCGGCCCGTGCCGGCGAGCGTTGGAATCAGTCCGACGATCCAGGCGGCGTGCAAAGCGGGTTCGAGCGGGAAAGGGATTTTAGCCAGGGTTTCCGGCGGGATTAAGCGCACGATGACGCCCGCGAAGTAGTACAGGAAAATCATTATGCCAATGCCTGCGCCGACCGCGGCCAACCCCTTGGCGATGTGATTCTCGCGCCTTATCCGAAGCTTCTCTTCCTTCTTCTCCTGCTCGTGCTGTATGCCGCTGACGATCTCCTCGTTCATGCGCTCCATCGCGCGCGAGACTTCCTCAGTCGCGTGCTGCGCCTTCAACTCGGTCATGATCGCCTTAATCTTCGGAAGGGGTCCGCGGTCGCTGCGCGCCACCGCTTCGCCGAGCGAGACGGCGCGGGCTATGATCTTCAGGTTCGCGCCGCACGAGCGGCAAAAGCGCTGGTCAGCGGCGGCCTCCGTGCCGCATTGGGGGCAGTACATGGCCTCTCCTCACTCGCCCGGCCGGCAGATTGTTACTCTTGACACTGCCAACCGTATCACAAAAGAGTATGATCGTTAATCCCCGCGGGGGTCGCAACCGTCAGCCCGGACGCGCTCGCTCACACTCGCGTTTCCGTCATAAACTGGCACACTGCTCGGAAAATAGTTTGCTCGCGCAATTCTATGTGATATAGCTAAGGGCCGACGTTATGCGACGGATTGACCTCAAACGAGCGCAGGCCGCGAATTTCAGCACGATGCGCGACATCAATCGCCAGATCGTGCTCAACTACGTGCGCGAGCGCGGGCCGATCTCGCGCGCCGAGATCGCGCGCGAGACTGTCCTGCAACGCTCCACCGTCTCGACCATCGTGGACGCGCTCGTCGCCGACGCGCTCGTCGAAGAGATAGGCGAAGGCGAATCCACTGGGGGCCGTCGTCCGACGCTTCTGCGCCTGCGCGCCTCGGGCGCGGCAGCAGTCGGCGTTGACATCTCGCCGACGCGCACGACCGTCGCCGCGTCAGATTTGGCCGGGCGCGTGATCGAGAAAGAAGAGTTTGAAACGGACGCGGATTTCGAGAAGACAATCACGCGCGCCATTGACTGCGTGCTCGACTTCAAGAGGCGGCACGGCGAGGGGCTGGAAGGAGTCGGCGTCATCCTGCCCGGCCTGGTGGACTCGGACCAGGGCAGGGCGCTCTACATCCCTTACTTCAACTGGCGCGAGTTGGAGGTCGAGCGCCGCGTTTCGGCGGCCACGGGCCTGCGCGTGATGATTGACAACGATGCGAACGCGGCGGCGCTCGCGGAACTCTGGTTCGGCCGCCCGGAGATGAGCAACGCGCGCGACTTCATAATGGTCTTCGTCTCCGAGGGCGTCGGCACGGGCATCATCATAGACGGGCAGATTTATCGCGGCACGGGCGGCGCGGCAGGCGAGTTCGGCCACATGATTATCGGCCAGCAGGCTCCGGTCGCCTGCTCCTGCGGGAGCTTCGACTGCTGGGAGGCTTTCGCTTCAGGTCGCGCCGCGCTCGCACGTTACGGCCGCCTCACGTCCGACACGTCCGACCAGTTGACTTTCGCGCAGTTGATTGACCGCGCGCTCGCAGGCGAAGAGGCGGCGCGCACCGCGCTCGTCGAGACGGCGAAGTACGTCAGCATAGGTATCTCGAATTTGATCGTCGGTTTTAGTCCTGAGCTGGTCGTCGTCGGCGGCTCGATTGCGCGGGCGTGGCCGCTGGTCTCCGATGTCTTCGGCGAGATCGTGGAAAGAAGCGTCCGGCGCGGCCTGCCCACGGCGCGCATCATCGCCTCGACCCTCGGCGAACAGACCACCCTGATGGGCGCGCTCTCGCTCGTCCTCGCCAATAAATTCGCCTACGCACCCTCGATTTAGAAGAAGCTCCAAAACCAAGACTCAACCCCTTTGCGCCTTTGCGCCTTGGCGTGAGGAATATCTCTCGCAAAGGCGCAAAGTCGCAAAGGGTTGAATTTTTAGTTCTAAACCGCGCTCTTAGAACTATTGTCTTTACCGCGCTGCGGCTTCCTGCTAAAAATAGGACATGCTCAAAAAACTCTCCTTCGCGCTTTTCGCGCTGCTCGCGTTCGCCTTTCTGCCGTGTGCGCCAATTGTTCCGGCCCAAACTGCCGCCCCGCAAGCCGCCGACGCTGCGCAACTCGCCCTGCGGCGGCACGCGCGCCTCAGGCGCGGCATCAACCTGAGCCACTGGTTCGCGCAGTCGCCGCGCGCGGACTATTCGGAGAACCATCTCAAGACGCACACCACCGAGCAGGACATCGCGCTCATCAAGAGCATGGGCTTTGACCACGTGAGGTTCACCGTCGAGCCCGCCCCGCTCATGGACGAGACCGCCCCCGCGCAGCTCAAGCCAGAATACCTGCGACACCTCGACTCCGCGCTCGACATGCTGCTCGCGAGCGGGCTTGCGGTCGTCGTGGACATACACCCTTCCGACGAGTTCAAGATTAAGCTGCGCACGGACAACGGCGCGGCCGCGGCCTTCGTGGACTTCTGGCGCGCGCTGGCACAGCACCTCTCGCGGCGCGACCCCGAGCGCGTAGTGCTCGAAATCCTCAACGAGCCGATGGTCGAAGACCATTACCGCTGGATGGGCATTCAGGCGAAAGCGGCCGCCGCGATTCGCGAGGCCGCACCTCTTCACACCATCATCGCGACCGGCCCGCGCTGGTCGTCCGTGGACCAGCTACTGCTGATTGAGCCGCTCGCGGACCGAAACGTGATCTACAATTTTCACTTCTACGAGAATCACAACTTCACGCACCAGGGCGCGACCTGGGGCGCGGACTTCTGGCCGCACCTCAAAGGCGTGCCGTACCCTTCGAGCCCTGAGACGGTCAACGCCGTGCTGGCCTCAATCGAGAACGAGCAGGCGCGCAACGCGCTCAAGTTCTACGGCGAGGAGCGCTGGGACGCCGCGCGCGTGGACAAGGAGATAGCCGTCGCCGCCAGTTGGGGGCGGACGCACAACGTCCCGCTCGTCTGCAACGAGTTCGGCGTCTATCGCGCCTACGCGCACGCGGCAGACCGCCTGCGCTGGCTCGCGGACGTGCGCTCGACGCTTGAGAAGTACCACATCGGCTGGGCCATGTGGGACTACGCGGGCGGCTTCAGCGTCGTCATCAAGAAGGACGGCACGCCTCAGCCCGACCC
>DATFCB010000233.1:0-23289 GCA_035253525.1 Pyrinomonadaceae bacterium
CTCCGCTTCAAGCTCGACAAGAAGAACCATATCAACTATCGCATTGACTTTGCTTTCGGTAGGGAAGGGTACACGCTTGCTATCGGGTTGGGAGAGGCCTTCTAGGAAGCGCCGGGCCATTCTCTGCCTTGAAGGGGGCGCTCAAGGGATAGCAAGCGCCCTCAAAATTTTTTTCAATAGCGAATATGTCAGCCGGCGGCTTCGGCTCCGGCTCATCCAAAAATTTGTATTGTACGGTCGTATACAGGGTGGTAGACTTGGCTCAGTGAAATCGGCTTATTGTCACCTTAATTTGAGTTCCCGACTCTCTCCTCTATAGGTGTTACGCGCCGCTCTGTGGTGTCGAGGGAGCCTTGAGTTCTCAGGCCACGGAGTGGAGCGATGAAACCTCATCCACATCTCCTCAGGCGGAACGCTTTCCGAAGTCCTGCTGCTGCGCCTCTCTGTGTATGTTCTGTTGAAATGCACGGACGCCTTGCGCCGCGCTCGGCAGCGCAAAGGGGCGGTCGCGCGTTGCTCATCCCGATTGTCGTGGCCGGCTTCCTCTGGTTGACGGTCGGCGCGGAGACGGTTGCCGTCCTTGCTCAGGCTGATGTCGCCAACTCGACCGTTAAAGGCAAGGTGATGGACCAGGCAGGTGCCGGAGTGAGCCAGGCACCCGTCACCGTCATGAACCCCGAGCGCGGAGTCGTGCGCAGCGTCAGGACTGACGACGAGGGAGTTTATCGGGTGCCGCTGTTACAACCCGGCACTTATGAACTGCGTGTCGAGGCGGCAGGGTTCCAGCCGCAGGTTTTGCAGGGAGTGGTGCTGACGGTCGGAGAGGTCTCCATCCGTGACATTGAGCTACAGGTCGGCCAGATCAACGAAGCGGTGAGCGTCAGCGCAGCGCCGGCGCTCGTCGAGACCGAGCGCACGCAACAGTCCGACACGGTCGAACGCGGGCAGATTGACACCCTGCCGAATCTATCACGCAATTTCACTTCCTACATTTTCACTCTGCCGGGCGTGGCAGATGTCGCGGCGGCGCGCGTACAGCAGACGCGCGCCCTCGCTATCCCGGCCTCTGGTTTTTCTGTCGGCGCAGGCAATGGCCGGAGCAACTATATCTCGATTGACGGAGGCGAGAATGATTCCGGCACCGGCAGTCTGAGAATAAGAAACCTGAGCGTGGAGGCGGTGCAGGAGTTTCAGGTAAACCGGAACGCTTACGCTGCCGAGTATGGTTTTACCGCAGGGACGGCCGTCAACGTCGTCACGCGGGGCGGGACCAACACGTTTCACGGCTCCGGCTATCTCTTTTATCGCTCTCAGAAAACGGCGGCGCGTGACCCGCTGAACACGAGCAGTAAGAAAGCCTTCGAGCAGAGAGTCTCGCCGGGATTCACTCTCGGCGGCCCGCTTGTCAAAAACCGCGCCTTCTTCTTCACTTCATTTGAAGCCCTCAAGTACGACGTTGCCCGCCTCCGCTCCTACACGGGTAATGCCTCGCTGCTGGGACCGACCGGGGCGCAGTCCGCGTACCTGCAAACTCTCCGCTCCGGCCCAGGCGCGACCGATACGACGCGCC
Source organism: Pyrinomonadaceae bacterium (assembly GCA_035253525.1). Lineage (GTDB taxonomy): Bacteria > Acidobacteriota > Blastocatellia > Pyrinomonadales > Pyrinomonadaceae > QHXM01. The sequence goes on from DATFCB010000233.1 coordinate 1,571, forward strand.
GCATCGCCGCGCAATTGCAAGCCACGCTCACCACCACAAACTACCCTACGACAATGCAAATGCTGCATGAGAGTGAGGGGCAATTTACCGCGCCGAGCCGTAAATACAACTGGACGACCCGCCTGGATTACAACCGCGACGACCGGGATTTCCTGAGCGGGCGTTTCACCTGGGCGCAGGAAGATAACGACCTGCTGCGCATGGATAACCTGGAATCCCCCAGCAACGGGATTATCGAAGCCGCTGACGATTACACACTGGTCGGAACGTGGAATCACATTTTCAACGGTCAGCTGGTGAACCAACTGCGCGTTCAGTTTGCCTCTGACGACTACCGGCAAATCTCGCGCGCTCCCGGAACCACACAACTCGTCATCGCCGGGCTGCTGACTTACGGTCGCCTGAGCACAGTTCCCTTCATCATCGAGCAGAAGCGCTACCAGTTTGAAGACATCCTGAATTGGAGCCGGGGAGCGAAGGATTTCAAATTCGGAGTTTCCTACAGGCCCGTTGACGCGCTGATGATCACTGAGATAGGGTTTCCAGGAACCTACCAGTTCGCCGCCGGACTTCCTCTCACTCGTGCCCTCTCGCCTGCGGACGTGGGCGTGCTGACCGGGCCGTTCGCGCCACCGGCAGACACCGTCTTGACCTCGCTTCAGACCTTCAATTTAGGTCTTCCCTCGATTTGGACGCAGGGGTTCGGAAACCCCGGCTTCCGGGCCTGGCAACATAATCTGGGGGCCTTCGGGCAGGTTTCCTGGAAGGTGACCCCGCGACTGACTCTCAACCTGGGTGCGCGGCTCAATTATGACGGTGAGCCTGAGCCGTTTGATAGGAATATCAGCGTCTCTCCGCGCGTGGGCTTCGCCTGGGACCCCTTCGGCAAGGGCGAGACGGTGATCCGCGGCGGCTTCGGCACCTTCTACGCGCCCGTCGGCCTTCACGTTCTTCTCGCGGCTACGCTGCTCGGCGATGACGGGCAGTTCATACTTTCTCAATCGCGGACGCTGCAAGACGGCGCACAATCAACCCAGGCATTGTGGGCTTACGGCGTCCGCCTGGGAAAACTGCCTTTCGTGACGCTCACCGAGGCGGACGTTCGCGCCTTCGGCATCATCCCCGCAGCCGGCCAGCCTAACCGGCGCGTCACGGCGGCCGCTGAAGACTACGATAACTCTTACACGGTTCAAGCCAGCCTCGGCCTGTCCCAACAACTGGGCCGGGACTTCGCGCTCGAAGTCGCCTTCCTGATGTACCACGGAGTTCACCTGCCCGTCGCGCTCGAAGGAAATTACCGCGAGAGCGGTCAACTGGTCACCGTGCCGGGGATGCCCGGAAGCGATCTTTTCGGCCCAAGACTTCAGCGCATTGACCCTTCGATTGCACAGATGGTTGTGCATTCATCCGAAGGCAACTCAATCTATTACGGGATGACCGCCTCTCTCCTCAAGAGGTTCGGCCGGGGCCTCCAGTTCCGCGCCAGCTACACCTACGGCAAGGCGCTGGATGATACGACGGACTTCAACGGCGGCCTGACGCCGTACCTGCCGACGCGGCGCTACCTTGAGAGGGGCCTCTCGTCCTTCGACCTGCGCCATAGTTTTGTCTTCAGCGGAACTTTTGAAAGTCCGTTCGAGGCCGGCCCCGGACGCAACTGGATTTCGCGGGCGCTGGCTGACATTAGGCTGAGCCCCATCGTTACTTTGCACAGCGGATTTCCTTTCAATCTCTTCATCGGTCGAGACGTGAACGGTGATTTAAACACCACCGACCGCCCGTTTCATGCCCCGCGCAATTCTGGATTGGGCGAGAACTTCTACAGCGTTGATCTCAGAATAAGCAAGCAATTTTACCTGGGGCAGAATGCGGAAGGGCCGAGCGTGGAGTTCGTCGTCGAGATGACGAACCTTTTTAACCACGTCAACTACCTGCGCGTGAACGATGTCGTCTGCGGGACGACATCCCAGCCGGGTTTCATCAATGGATGCGACCCGAAATTTTTGACAGGGCCGTTCGACTTGAGAGGCATTCCAGGGCTGCCGCCGACGGCTCCGCTCGGGTTTGTGGCGGCGGCCCCGGCACGACAATTTCAGTTCGGGCTGAAATTTGAGTTCTAAGATGTCCATCCGAGCAGCACAGATTCAACTGTGTCGGACGCTGGCGCGGGTCCTTTGGCTGGCGCTGGTGATGGCCGCGCCCTCTGCGACTTCGGCGTCCGCGCAGGACGCAGGAGAGCATAAAAGAGTTCTCGTCGTATTAAATAATGACTCGTTCACAGCCACGCAGGCCACGATTGAACGGGCCTTGCGGACGACTCTCAGGGACGGCTCGCCTGTGCCCGTCGAGACATTCTCCGAATATGTGGGCAACACACGCGCGGGCACTAACTATGAGGAAGAGTTCGTCGCCCTGCTGCGGCGAAAGTACGAGGGAAAGAAGTTTGACGTAATCTTCACCATCGGCCAATTCCCGACAAGAATACTCTTGAGAAACCGGGACGAGCTGTTCCCCGGCACCCCTATCGTTTTCCTGGCTATTGACCAACGTCTTGTTGCCGGCCTCTATCCGGCGGCCGGTTTGACCGGGGTTTGGGGCGAAATCAATTTTAAGCCGAACCTGGAACTGGCCCTGGCGTTGCATCCCGGAACCAGGCGAGTGGTAGTGATCCAGGGGAGTTCTGAGACAGACAAAGACTGGGCGGCCCGAGCGCAGGAGGATTTTCGCGCGTACCAATCCAGCCTGGAGTTTATTTACCTTACCGGCCTGACCGTCGCGGAGATGCGGACGGCACTGGGCGGCTTGCCGCCGAACACCATAGTATTTTTCGTCTCAAGTGTCAGGGATAAAGCGGGCAATACTTACGAAAGCCCGGATTATCTGAGACAGGTCACTCCCGCCTCAACCGCTCCGATTTACGGCACCACGGATGCTCATCTGGGAGTTGGAATTGTCGGCGGAAGGCTCCTTAGTTTTGAAGCGCTCGGCGTCGAGGGCGGGCAGGTGGGCCTGCGCCTGCTGGCGGGCGAAAAGCCGGAGGCCATCGCCCCTCACAGTGTTCCGAGCGTCCCCATGTTCGACTGGCGCGAGCTTCGGCGGTGGGGCATCGGCGAACAATCGCTCCCGCCCGGCAGCGTCGTCCGATTCAGGCAGCCGTCGTTCTGGGAGCTGTACAAGTGGTACATCATCGGCCTCACCACGGCGTGCATCCTCGAAGCGCTGCTCATCGCCTGGCTGCTCTTTCTGCGCATCCGGCGTCGCCAGGCCGAGGCCGGGCGGCGGCAGAGCGAGGAGAGAAACCGCGCTATCCTCAACGCCATCCCGGACCTGATGTTCCTACAGACACGCGACGGCGTCTACCAGGATTACCACGCCAAAGACCCGAAAGACCTGCACACCCCGCCTGCGGAATTTATTGGAAAGAACATGCGGGACGTGCTGCCGCCGGAGCTGGCGGAAAAATTACTCACCTGCTTCCAGCACGTCAACGGGTCGCCCGACCCTCAGGTCATCGAGTACGACCTGACGATGGAAGGGCAGGAGCGCTGGTACGAGGCGCGCCTCGTCAAGAGCGGCGAGAACGTCCTCAGCGTCGTCCGCGACATCACGGAGCGCAAAGAGGCGGAGGAGGCGTTGCAGCAGAGTGAAGAGCGACTGCGCATGGCGCAGCAGGCGGCCCGCGTCGGGACGTGGGAGTGGGACGTGCGGACGGGCAAGGCGGTCTGGTCGGAGATGATCTGGAAGCTGGTCGGGCTCGAACCGAGTGAAGGCCCGACGACGGTCGAAAGGTTCGTGGAGTTCATCCACCCTGAAGACCGCGACCGCGCCCTGCGTAAAGTCCATGAGGTGATCGCCGAGGGCGAGGAGTACTACGACGAGTTCCGCCTCGTCGGGCGCGACGGCCGCGCGTTGTGGGTGTCTGCGAAAGGCCGCCTCATCCGCTCGGCTTCGGGGGAGCCCGAGCGGATGCTCGGCGTCAACATAGACATCACCGAGCGCAAGCGAGCCGAAATGGCCTTGCGCGACGCGATGGCGGCGTCGGAGCGAAACCGGGCGCAGCTCGAATCCGTCTTCCACACGGTCACCGACGGCATCGCGGTCTCCGACATGGCCGGCAATATCCTGCTCGTCAACGAGGCGATGGCCCGACTGCACGGCTATGAGCGGGCCGACGAGATGAAGCGGAACCTCACGGCTTTCGCCCCGCTCTTTGAACTCTTCTACCCCGACGGGCGGCTCGTCCCCTATGAGGAGTGGCCCCTGTCGAAGGTGTTGAGGGGCGAATCGGTGGCTGATTGGGAGCTGCTGGTGCGGCGCAAGGACAGCGGGCGGGAATGGTTCTTCAGCTACAGCGGAGAGCCCGTGCGGAACGAGCGGGGCGAATCGGTTCTGGCCCTCCTGGTCACGCACGACATCACCGAGCGCAAGGCGGCGGAGGAGACGCTGCGCCAGAGCGAGGCGCGGTTCAGGAACATGGCCGACACCGCCCCGGTCATGATCTGGATCGCAGACGCGGACAATCTCTGCACCTACGTCAACAAGCAGTGGCTGGATTTCACGGGCCGCAGCATGGACGAGGAACTCGGCATGGGCTGGATGGAGTCGGTTCACCCGGAGGACTACGACCGCTGCCTCGGAATCTACGGTTCGAGCTTCGACCGCAGGGAGCCTTTCAAGCTGGAGTACAGGCTGAGGCGGGCCGACGGAGTGTTCCGCTGGGTGCTCGACACAGGCACCCCGCGCCTTTCCTCCGGCGGTGAGTTCCTCGGCTACATCGGCTCAAGCATAGACATCACGGGCCGCAAGGAGGACGAGGCGACCCTGCAAGAGATGCTCGGGGAGGTGAGCCGGCTGAAGTCTCAACTCCAGGAGGAGAATATTTACCTGCGCGAGGAGATCAAGCTTGAGCACAACTTCAGCGAGATCATAGGCGGCAGCGATGCCATCAAATACGTTCTCCACAAGATCGAGCAGGTGGCCCCCACCGACTCCACTGTGCTCATCATGGGCGAGACGGGCACGGGCAAAGAACTGGTCGCCCGCGCCATCCACAGCGAGAGCCCGCGGCGCGACCGTCCGCTCGTCAAGGTCAACTGTGCCGCGCTCTCGGCCTCGCTCATCGAGAGCGAGTTGTTCGGGCATGAGAAGGGCGCTTTCACAGGGGCCACGGGCCGAAAGATCGGGCGCTTCGAGCTGGCCGACCATGCCACCATTTTCCTGGACGAGATCGGTGAGCTTCCACAGGAATTGCAGGTCAAGCTGCTCAGGGTGATACAGGAGGGCGAGTTCGAGCGCCTCGGCAGCGCCAGGACGCTCAGGGTGGACGCACGCATCATCGCGGCGACCAACCGGAACCTGTGGGAGGAGGTCCAGAAGGGCCGCTTCCGTGAAGACCTCTTCTACCGCCTGAACGTGTTCCCCATCACCATCCCGCCCCTGCGCCAGCGCGCGGAAGATGTCACGCTGCTGGTCGAACATTTCGTCAACGTCTTCTCGAAGAAGATGGGGAAAGAGATAACGTCGGTTGCGCCCGCCACGATGAATGCCTTACGCAGCTACGCGTGGCCCGGAAATGTGAGGGAACTCGCCAACGCGATTGAGCGGGCCGTCATCAACAACATCGGGCCGGTGCTCCAAATCTCAAATATCTCGGAAGCCTTTAGGGCCGAAGCGCAGCCGACGCCAAATAAGACCCTCGAAGAGATTGAGCGGGAGCACATCATCACTGTTCTCGGCGAGACGAATTGGAGAATCGAGGGGCTGCACGGGGCCGCCGGCATTCTGGGTCTCCACCCGAGCACGCTCCGCACCCGCATGGCTAAACTGAACATCAGGAAAAGTCAACAGAGTCCTGTCTGAACCGCCCGCCGCGAAATACCGAAGTCTCATCGCCTCGTCCTGACCGGCAGGCACACGTCTGCCCTCTGGGATTCTGCCTCCTCTCTGCCTCCGGCTGCCAAGACCCACGGAATACCGAGGCTTCCTTGGAATCTCACGGATTCGCGCCCCCCACAGCCTTAAATGTTTTTCGAAGGTGATGGAGGCTATCTGCCGCCGGATAATTCACTTCGCGGAGTCGCACTCTAGCCTCCAGTTTTTGTGCACGGCGATTGCTCAGTATCCAGGCGTCAGCCCTTCTTCCACAGCGCAGACATCAATCAAGCGGCCTCGCATCTCGCCCAGACCAAAAGCAGTCCGTACGAAGGTTCCGATATGGAAAAAGGGGTCGCCATGGACAAGATTAAGAGAGACGACTCGATTGTTAACGTGACCCGAATCACTGTCTGCCCCGAACACCGGAAGGAACTGTGCCAGACGATCTCCTCCCTGGTTGAGTCTGTCAAAAGGGAGATGGGCTGTTTGACGTTCTGCCTCTACGAAGAGGCGGATGATGAGAACACGTTCGTTTTAATCGGGGAGTGGGAGACGACCGAAGCGTGGAACGAGCACCTGCACTCGGACAATTTTGCGGTCCTGCTCGGCTCCCTCAGCCTCCTGTGTAACCGCTCCCCCATTGATTTCAAACTGCTGTCGCGTGTCGCGGCCGTCGAAGAGATGACCAGGGCCAGGATTGAATGTCATACGTGACGAGTTTCAATGGCCGCGACTAAAACAGATTCCGGGAAAAGGACTCTTCCCCCATGACCAATCATCTTGCACAGGAGACTACAGAGCGCCGCTCTTACCTGGATGTCGAACTCAGCGAACACTGCCATGACGCGCCGGAGCTCTACTTGCCGGCGATGTTGGACGCCATCCCTTCGGGCGTGGTGGTGCTGGACGAATCCGGGACGATTCTTTACTCGAATAGGGCCTGGCGGCAGTTGGCGGCCCGGCGCGGCCTGAAGCACGACCTCTCTGGAGTCGGGCTGAGTTACCTCGAAGTCTGCCGGCAGGTTTCGGGCGCGCCGCCCGAGGAAGTCGCCGCCGTGACGGCGGGCATCACTCAAATCCTGCTGTGCAGAGAACTCGAATTTCAGAAGGAATATTTCTGGCACAGCGCCCGCGCCCGGCGGCGGGGGCTGATTCACGCGACGCGGTTCGACCTGCCCAACGCTTTCCGCGTCCTGGTGACACACGACGAGGTCGCGCCGGATAAACAGGCGGAGGATGAGGAGACCATGCGCCGGCGGGCGGAGGAGACGCTCGCCAACCTGAGCGGCCGGCTCATCAACGCGCAGGAGGAGGAGCGAAAACGCATCGCCCGCGAACTCCACGACGACCTGAATCAGAGAATGGCGCTTCTCTCAATCGAGTTGGCGCAGGTCGGGGAGAGCATCCAAAAGCCGCGCAACCTTCGCCCGCTCGTCCACAGCCTGCAAACGAAAGCCCAGGAAATCTCCGCCGAGATTCACCGCCTCTCTTACAGGCTGCACCCCTCGAAGCTGGACCACCTGGGGCTGGCGGCGGCGGTCGAGAGCTTGTGCGTGGAACTCTCTGGGAGCGGGAAGCTCAAGGTCGAATCCCAGCAGAAAGGTTTTCCGGCCGTCGTCCCGAAGGACATCAGCCTGTGCGTCTTCAGAATCGCGCAGGAGTCTCTGCGCAATTGCCTCAAACATAGCGGGGCGCGGAAGGCCAGGGTCGTGCTTGAGAAGATCGAGGGGGCCATCCTCCTCTCCGTCTCGGACGACGGGTGCGGCTTTAATCCGAGGTCGGACGTGACGCAAAAGGGGCTCGGTTTCACCAGCATGAGGGAGCGGCTGCATCTCGTCGGGGGTGAGATGCGAATACACTCGCAGCCACTGGGCGGGACGCGGATTGAAATATCAGTGCCCCTGGCCGAGGGCAGGTGAGACTTAGCAAGCGGGACTCCTCGTAACTAACCTATCAACGGCTTTAGAGATTAAACGGAGGGGTTATGAAACGCACGCGCGTCATCCTGGCGGACGATCACACCTTGATGCTGGATGCCCTGAAGAATCTGCTCGAACCCGAGTTCGAGGTCGTCGGCATCTTCGCCGACGGCCTCTCGCTCGTCGAGGGCGCGCCCGCCCTCGGCCCGAATGTGATAGTCCTCGACATCGGGATGCCGAACATGAACGGCCTGCTCGCCGGCCAGCGGCTCAAGCAGTTGATGCCTTCTGTGAAGCTGATTTATCTGACGATGAATCATGACCCGGACGTGGCCGCAGAGGCTTTTCGCCTCGGGGCCTCCGGCTATCTGGTTAAGAATTCCGCCGCCTCGGAGCTGGTGCGGGCGATACGCGAGGTCGTGCGCGGCGGGGTCTACGTGACGCCGCTGATGACGAAAGACATGGTCGGGTCGGTCGTCAGGAATTTCAAGCTGAGGAAGGAGCCGCGCGACCTGACACTGCGCCAGAAGGAAGTGCTGCAACTGCTCGCCGAAGGACGCTCGATGAAGGAAGCCGCCTTCATTCTGAACGTCTCCCCGCGGACGGTCGCCTTCCACAAGTACACCATGATGGAGCACCTACACCTCAGGAGCAGCGCCGAGTTGATTCAGTATGCGATGAGGAACTCGGTCACTGCGGCGTGAAGCAAAGAGGGCCGTCGCTGATTGCGCGGGTCGGGGCGAGAAGGAAGTGCCTGAGTTTGGGATAAAAGTCTTGAGTCGGTTCACGTTCCTGCCGGGGCTGGCGGTGGGGATTCTCTCCGGGCTGTTGGTGACGGCCCCGCTGAACCGGCAGGCGAGCGAGCCTTCCGACCCAACCCCTCACCAGGCCACGTTTGACATCGCTCGCCTGTCGCCCACAGAACTCGAAGCGCTCACGCTCGACGCCCTCAAGGCGTTGCACGAGCGTAAAGGGCTTGCGGCACACGGGGGAGGTAGCTTTGGTTGGAGTTCGTGGAGCCGGCCCGGAGACGACCTGCCGCAGGTGCGGCACGGGATGGAGAATGCGAGGCGGCTGCTCCCGCTCGCCAAGAAGCTGACGCTCGACGCGCTCGGCGAGAAGCTGAAGACCTCAAGGCTGTCGAGAGAGAAACGGCTGATCGCCGCGGTGCGCCGGCTCGTGCTCGATCCGAGCTTGGGCGGCTCCTCCGAGGTGCGGGACGACGATTTAACGGTCATTTACGTCGGCCCCGATTACGCGGCCTTTCTGACTTCGGACGACGAAGCCATGCTGATGCTCGGCCACGAACTGATCCACGTCGCGGCGCGCGCCGGGGGACTCAATTTTTTTATCGAGGACGTGAATAAGGTCGCGCGGGCCACCGCCAATCTGGAGCTTGCCGAAAGGCAGAAGGAGGAGCTGGCGTGTGACTACATCGGCGCGGAGGTCGTCAAGCGTTACATCGCTCTTCATCCCGCTGAAGGGACAAGCGCCGAGCGCTTCTCGCGCGTCTTCGATTACGAGCCCCCGGCCGAACGCCTCGCTCGCGCCTGGCAAGACTTCTGCGCCTCCTACAACGGCGACTCCCCGGACGACGAGCATTTGAGCCAGGACCAAACCATTCGCGCCCTGCTCGGACTCGACCCGGAGTTGAAAGCCCTGATACCGGGCGACGCCATCTCGACACGGCTCTGCCGCTGAGCACATTCAGCCTCAACCCCAATCACGTTTCCTTCGTTTCGTACTGTCATTTTTACCAGTAGTTATTGATGAAAAATCGCTTAGGATGCTGGCGAAGTTTCTCCGTCACGGAGACGCCTTGCGCCGCGCCTCCTCAAGGCAAGATTGAGGTCAGGCTAAAAAATTCCGCGTGAGGAGAGGAGGGAAAGTGACGCGCGCTCGTATCTTGCTCGCAGACGACCATAAGGGGATGCGCGACAGGGTCGTCCGCATGCTGGAGCGCGAATTTGAGATGCTTGAGCCGGTGAAAGATGGTCAGGAGCTTTTAGAGGCGGCCTCCAGGTTGAAGCCGGACGTGTGCCTCATGGACATCTCGATGCCGGTCATCAACGGCATCGAGGCCGCCATCCAACTCAAAGAGAACGGGTCGAAAACCAAAATCATCTTCTTAACAATTCACGAGGACACGGATTTTCTGGTGGCGGCGCTCAAGGCCGGGGCCTCCGGTTACGTCGTCAAGCCCCGCATGGCCTCGGACCTCCGTGTCGCGGTAAAAGAGGTGCTGGCCGGACGCACGTACATCTCATCCTCACTGAGCCGTGTAACAAGAACAGACTGAAACGCGACCGGCCCTCTCCGGGGAAATCCCATCATGAAAGTTGATCACAAGAGTGGGCCGGGACGAGTCGCCCGCGGCGTTCGCCGCTTTGATGAACAGGCCGTGGACGAAGACAGGGAAGAGATTTCGCCGGCTGGCGAGGGGCAGTTTAGCCTGGCCTTCGCGCACGCCCCGATAGGCATGGCGATTTTCGGCCTCGACCGCCGCCTGCACAGGGCCAACAGCGCGTTCTGCAAAATGCTCGGCTACAGCCAGCGCGAGTTGCTTGAGCATACATTGCTTGACTTCACGCACCCGGACGACAGGAAGAAAGATCAGGCGCTGACCGGCCAACTGCTCCGGGGCGGGATTCCGAGCTACCGGCTGGAAAAGCGTTGCCTCAAACGGGACGGGCGCGAGGTCTGGCTCGACGTGACGGCGGTCCTCATCAGGGACAGTCAGAACGAACCGCTGTACGGGCTGGCGATGGTCGAGGACATCACCGAGCGCAAGCGCGCCGAGGAGGCTTTGAGGGCCAGCGAGGAGCGCTACCGCTCCTTCGTCGTCAACAGCTCCGAAGGCATCTGGCGCTTCGAGGCCGGGCGGCCGATAGACATTAGCCTGTCGGCCGACGAGCAGCTGGAGATGTTGTCCGAGCACGGCTACCTGGCCGAGTGCAACGACGCGATGGCGCGCATGTACGGTTACGAGCGCGCCGACGACCTGGTCGGCGCGAGCTTCCAGGCGCTGCGCACCGCCTTAAACGACACGGCGCGCGCCAACGCGCACGCCTTCATCGAAAACGGTCACCGGCTGCTCGATGCGGAATCGGTCGGGTCCGACGCACTCGGCCGCAAGAGATTCTTTTCCAGCAACATCATCGGCGTCGTCGTCAACGGATACCTGCTCCGCCTCTGGGGGACGCAGCGCGACGAGACCGAGCGCAAAATTTTCGAGGAGCAGATCGAGAGTTCACGCCGGCAGATGCGCTCCCTGGTCTCCCGCCTTCAGTCGCTGAGCGAGAAGGAGCGGGCGGGCATCGCGCGCGAGCTGCACGACGGCCTCGGGCACGGGTTGACGGCCTTGAAGATGGACGCCTTCTGGCTCGGCAAAAGATTGCCGGACGCCGGGGCCGAGGGCGTTCGCAACGAGATAGCCGCAAGGCTCAAGGAGATGACAAAGCTTTTGGAGCAGACCATCGCCGCCGTCAGAAATCTCTCGACGGAGTTGAGACCGGGGGTGCTTGATAAATTCGGACTCCCGGCGGCCGTCGAGTGGCAGTGCCAGGAGTTCGCGCGGCGCACGGGGCTCTCTTGCCAGTGCCATCTGCCGGAAGACGAGTTGCCTTTAAATACCGAGCACTCGATTGCGCTCTTCCGCATTCTTCAGGAGGCGCTGACGAACGTGGCGCGTCACGCCCAGGCGAAGAGTGTGAAGGTGTGCCTGCGCGCGGCGGACGGGCTCGTCACGCTCGTCGTGCGGGACGACGGCAGAGGCGTGAAGGAAGAGGAGCTGTCGTCGCCCGCCTCGCTCGGCCTGCTCGGAATGCGTGAGAGGGCCGAAGGCTTGGGAGGCACACTCAGAGTGGCGAACGGCTTTTACGGCGGGACCGTGGTTAAGGCGAGCATCCCCTTCGACGCCAGTGAAGCCAGCCCGCAACAAGAGGGGCCATGTTTCGCGTTCTCATCGTAGACGATCACGCCGTCGTCCGGCGGGGCTTGAGAGAGATTCTGGCGGACGAGCGGAACCTCGAAGTGTCGGAAACGGCGGACCCGCACGAAGCCCTGAGATTGATCCGAGAGCGGCCCTGGAGCCTGGTGGTGCTCGACATAGACCTGCCGGGCAAGAGCGGCCTCGAACTGCTGAAGGACGTGAGGCGCGAGCGGCCCCGCCTGCCCGTGCTGATTCTGAGCGTCTACCCCGAAGAGCAGTTCGCCCTGCGAACTTTGAAGGCCGGCGCGTCCGGTTTCCTGTCCAAAGACTCCGCCCCCGAAGACCTCGTCCATGCGGTGAGAAAGATACTGCGGGGCGGGAAATATTTCAGCGAGCGCGTCGTGGACAAGTTACTGTGCAGCCCGAACGAGCGTGGGGCCGAGCCGCCGCACGACGTGCTCTCCGACCGTGAGTTTCAGATTCTGTGCCTCTTCGGCGGCGGGAAGACCGTCAAAGAGATCGCCGGAGAACTAAACCTGAGCCCGCCGACCGTGAGCACCTACCGCGCGCGCATACTGGAGAAGATGCAGATGCGGACGACCGCCGAGCTGATGCGCTACGCCATCCAGAACCGCCTGGTTAATTGATGAGCCCCGCGGACCTTTCCACTCCCCGGCGTCCCATCCTCCTGCAAAGATTCAATCAGTCCCCTCTTCCCCGGTCGTCATTTGAAATATGACAGCCGAGACCCTTCATCATCACGACAGATAAATCATTCTTCCGCTGATTGTCGCCGGACCCACCCGAAGGCAGAATCGCTCCTTGGCGCACGGGAAAGGGCAGCGATTGAGGGTGAAAGAATTAAAGATAGTTATCGCAGAAGATTTTGAGATGCTGAGCCGCCTGCTGAGGCTGACGCTTTCAAAGGTTGAGGGGTTCAATGTCGTTGGCGTAGCGGCGGACGGAGTCCGTGCAATAAGCATGGTGCGGGAGCTTGACCCTCACGTGCTGATTCTGGATATCTCGCTGCCGCTCAAGGGCGGGATCGAGGCGCTTGAAGAGATTCGCGCCACGGACTCTTCGACTCTCATTGTCATGTTCACGGCGGAACAGTCGCCGATTATCAGGAAGGTCTGTCTGGATGCCGGCGCTAATTACTTTCTGGATAAATCGCAGATAGCGGAGTTGATCGAAATATGCAGCTTGCACCGGCTGGCTCTCTAGTGGGGTGGAGGCAGCCGACGGCAGCGCGCGCTGGGCGTTACCGGCACACAGTAACAACGTCCGGCGCTCGCGCGGCCGGGCGCGGCTGATCTGTGGGAGGATCGGCCGCGCCCGGCACGTTAACTTCAGAGAATGGCGCGCGATTGGGAGTAGTCTAAATGGAGCAAGATAGCCTCGGTGCGAATACAAGGTTAGAGAGAATCGAAGACACGCTCATCAGTCTGATCGAAGGGTTTGCGCGCTACAGGTCGCAGCTCATGCAGGCGTATGACTATACCCAAATGCTGTCCTCGCGCGTCGCGTTCGGCTTCTCAAGGTCGGAAGAGGCGGCGTCGCACCGCGAACAACTGAATCAAGCCCTCCGAGATTATTTTCGACTGCGCGACCAGATTGACTGGTGGCTGGAGCAGGCCCGTCAGCTTGTCGCCAGTATGTTGGAGCCGGAAAGAGGGGCGGCATCGGCGGGTGCGCCCATTCCTGATTGTGACCGGAACAGGGCGCAGGCCCACGAAGTTGAAGAAGTGCCAGTCGGGCGCTTCCCGGTCGGGCTCTTCATTGAGCTGGAAGATGTATTTTGATCTTCGGCCGCTGTTGAGAGAGCGGGGTGATGACACCATCCACGTAAGCGCGGGTTAATCGTTACCCCGGCCGCGCCGTCCTCGAACGTGTGGGCGGCCGTCGTAAAGGTAATTATCAGGCCGCGAGCATTTATTAATTCCGCCTGAATTGTGCAAGGCTACTCCGGATACCTGGCGCAGAGATGGCGTAATGACCTGCTAATAATTGCCAAGACGAGCGCTGCTTTGACGGCCGCCGGTTGTTGGAAATTATTAGCAATTCTTAGCTGGTACGCGCAGGGCACAGGGTGCGCGCCGGACTCGAAAACCGGAGTGGGTTAACGCCCACCGTGGGGAGCGAATCCCACCCTCTCCGCCACGTATCTTTACAATTCAAATGTTCAGAGGCGGCTTATGGGCCGCCTCTTTCCTTCCCACTCACGCCGATTTCGCCACTGAGCGCGAAGTTGGCGCGCTCTCCAGAATCATGCGCTTCCCACCATCCAGACTTTCGAGCGCTTCCTTCAGCCTTCGGGGACGCAGTGAGAGCGTAGCCGCGCGTGACTTTCGTGTTGCGCGGCTCGCCCGGTGTCCTGTCTCGTTGCTTGCATGGCTTTGCGGATTAAAGTACATTACAGAGCTGCGCGCTCCATCAATATTGTGATCGGGGTCGTGTTGATGATGGCGAAAATGGACGCGGATAGTGAGCCGGGTGCGATTCCAATACTGCTGGTCGTATTTGGTGTCAGATTGTATTTCATCCCGCGAGTCCGAGTTCCGTCCCATCACAAGTAATCTCAGTAGCCAATGCCGAGCCACAGGTGAACCAGATGTTTTGTCCCAAGTGTGGTCAGCAGTCTTCAGACGAAGTTCGCTTCTGCCCGAGGTGTGGGCTCCTGCTCGACGGGCTCGCCGCCTACGTGGCGGCCAACGAGAACGCCCCGGCCGGGGCTGCGGTCCCGCGCGCGCCTGCGATGACCGCGCGGCGGCGCGGCATGAAGCGCGGCGCGAAGGTGATGTTCATCTGCGGCGTCCTGCTGCCCGCCACAGCACTACTCGCCGCCGAGGGGGACGCACCCGGCCCGCTGCTGCTCGTCTTCACCGCGTTCCTGGCGGGGCTGGCCTGGTTTGCCTACTCCTGGCTGTTCGGCGACAACGTCCTGCCCGACGGCAAAGGCGCTGGTCGCAGAGACCTGGGCGCGGCCGGAGACAGTCCGGCCCTCGGCGCGCCGCAATTCACCCCCGCGCCGCACTTCGACCAGCGACGCGCCAACACCGCCGAGATATACCGGCCGCCCAGCGTCACCGAGAACACGACGAAGCTGCTTGACAAGGACTCCTGACCCCCTCACAGCCGCTCGCGGATGTATCCGAAGAGTTTGCCGGCGAAGCCGGGCGCGAGACTCAGTCGAGAATTAGTTCCGCGAGTACGGGTAGATGGTCCGACGGGAAGCGCCCGTCCCATGTGTCGGACAGCGCGCCGTGCTGTCGTACCTTAACGTTTCCGCTGACGAAGACGTAATCAATTTTTGAATCCGGCACGAGCGCCTTGAAGTCGTTAAAGGTAGCCGTCGGGCCGTGGTGCCCGTGGAGCGAAAGGTAACGTGCGTCGCCCAGCTCGCGCGCGCCTGAACTCTTCCCGGTCGTCTTGCCCGTCAGAATTCGGTAGCCCTCCGTCGCCTCGTTGAAGTTGAAATCGCCCGTTACGATGACCGGGGCGACACGGCCTGCGATCCTCCAGATGCTTTGCAAGAGCAGCCGCGCGCTCTCGACGCGGGCGCGCTCGCCCATGTGATCGAAGTGTGTGTTGAAGTGAAAGAAGGTCTTGCCGGTAGCCTTCTCCCTGAACTTCCCCCACGTCACGATGCGCGGATAGGCCGCGTCCCAACCTTTGCTTCCGGGTACGCCGGGCGTTTCGGACAGCCAGAAGGTCGCGCCAGCGAGAAATTTGAAACGCGCTTTGTTGTAGAGGATCGCCGAAAACTCACCCTTGCGCGCGCCGTCACGACCGATGCCGAACGCGACGAAACCGGGCAGCATCCGTTCCAGGTCGTCGAGCTGGTTGGCGAGGGCTTCCTGCACGCCGACCAAGTCCGCGTGATGGAACCGAATCATGCTCGCGACCATCTCCCGGCGGTTCGCCCAGGCGAGCGCACCAGCGCGCGGGTCGTCGTACCGGATGTTGTAAGTCATGACCCTGAAGGGCCGGGCGGCAGAGCGCATGGCCCTTTGCGCGGACGCCGTGAATTGAGGCGCGCAGCCGAGCAATAGCGCCAGCGACAGACATCCTGTTAGCTTGAATGCTACTCTTCCAGTATTCATCTCGTAAGCACTCACGCCGAAGCCGCGCCTGTGTGCGACACCGGCCCGCACTTTCTTTAGCAATGGAAATCAGGATACCACCGAAATGTAATCATCATTGACACCCTATCAGGGTAGTGCTATACATCGGCAACCGACAAATCAATTTAGCCCCACGTCAAATAAACTCCCGCGAGCGGGTCGAACATGCTGGGGAGAAAAGATTCGCTTCAGAAAGTTTTGGTCTTAGTGGCATGCGTCGCGCTCGCCTGCCCGGCGGCGTCGGGCATACAGAAGGCCAATGCTCCGAACGCCCGACAACGCCGGAGCGCGTCCCTGCGGCTGGCGAAAATTCCGAACCGCAAGCCGCGCAACGTCGTCTTCATCCTGACAGACGACCAGCGCTACGACGCGCTCGGCTTCGTGCGCGGGCAGTCCTTCCTTGAGACGCCGAACCTAGACGCGCTCGCAAGAAGCGGCGTGTACCTGCCGAACGCCTTCGTCACGACCGCGCTGTGCTCGCCCTCGCGCGCCTCGATCCTGACGGGCCAGTACGCGCACCGCCACCGCGTCGTTGATAACGACAGCCCCGTCCCGCCCGGCCTCGTCTTCTTCCCGCAATATCTTCGGCGCGCGGGTTACGAGACGGCCTTCATAGGCAAGTGGCACATAGGCGGCCACCGTGACGACCCGCAGCCCGGCTTCGACTACTGGGTCAGTTTCAAAGGGCAGGGTAGCTACCTGCCCGACAAGGACGGCCTGAACGTCAACGGCAAGCGCGTCCCGCAGAAGGGTTACATCACGGACGAGTTGACCGACTACGCGCTCCGATGGCTTGAGGCGCGGACGCGCGACAGGCCCTTCATGCTCTACCTCTCGCACAAGGCCGTGCACGCCGAGTTCATTCCCGCCGACAGGCACAGGGGGCGCTACGCGAACGAGACCTTCGTGCCGCCGCAGACGATGAACCCGGAGAGCGTATGGGGCGCGCCCATGTGGGTGCGCAACCAGCGCAACAGTTGGCACGGCGTAGACTTCCCGTACCACGGCGAGCTGAACGTCGGCGAGTATTACAAGCGTTACGCAGAGACTTTGCTCGCGGTGGACGACGGACTAGGGCGGGTCGTAGACCTGCTCAAGCGAAAGGGCTTGCTCGATTCGACGCTCATCATATTCATGGGCGACAACGGGTTCGCCTTCGGCGAGCACGGGCTGATAGACAAACGCACGGCCTACGAAGAGTCTATGCGCGTGCCTCTCCTGATGCATTGTCCGGGGTTGTTCCGCGGCGGGACGGTGGTTAACGAGGTGGTCGCCAACATAGACATCGCCCCGACGATTCTCGAAGCGGCGGGCATGAGGACGCCGCACGACATGGATGGCCGGAGCTTTTTGCCCCTCGCCGAAGGCAAGCAAATGCCCTGGCGCGAACACTTGCTCTACGAATATTACTGGGAGTGGGCCTTCCCGCACACGCCGACCACACATGCGCTGCGGGGCGACCGTTACAAGTATATAAACTATTACGGCATCTGGGACATCAACGAGCTGTATGACATCAAGGCCGACCCGAAGGAGTCACATAATTTGATCGGCGGCCCGGAGTATCAGGAAGTGGTCAAACAACTCCGGCAGCAACTCTATGAGATCATGGAGAAAACAGAAGGTCTGTACATCCCCCTCAAGCCGGCTCACTGGGGGCAGCAAAATCTACGACGACAAAGCGGCCCGAAGGCTGCCGAGTTCCCGCCCGAACTCATTAAAAAGCAATGAAACTCGCTAATCTTCCACTTAGTCTTAACTGAATGGCTGCGGGTTCAAGGGAGCTGTTGCAAACCTTCGCCCTCGCCAACGAGTTTAAGGAAGGGGACTTGCTCGTCGGCGGGACGCGGGACGTGTCCGTGCGCGCGGCGGCGCGTGAGGCGCTCGGCGCGCTCAACCTCGGCGCGTTGGCCGGGACCGCGCTAATCGAAGACGGGGTGAGCGAGGCGCTCGCCGCGTCGCTGGACTCGCGGCTCGCGGCGGAAATCTCACGCCTCACGGTTGGCGAGCTGAAGGCAAACCTGCTGGGGCGCGGCGGCGCGAGCTGGGTGCGCCGGTACGGCGACGGGCTGGGCAGCGAGGCGATAGCCGCAGTCGTCAAGTTGATGACGAACGACGAGCTTTCGGTCATCGCGCGCACGCTCTTCAACCCGCTCCCCGGCGAAGGCGTGGGCATAGGCTCTCCGCAACACTTCGGCTCGCGCCTTCAGCCGAACAGCCCCGGCGACGACGAGGAAGAGATACTCTTCTCGATACTCGAAGGTCTCGCCTACGGCTGCGGCGATGTCGTGCTCGGCCTCAACCCCGCGGGCGACGACCTTGATACGATCATCCGCCTCGAAGACCTGCTCCGCTCGGTGGTCGAGCGGCTGGAGTTGCCGACGCGCTACTGTGTGCTCTCCGACATCGTGAAGCAGGCGCGAGCGCGCGCCGTGACCCGCGTTGATGTCGGGTTCCAGAGTCTGGCCGGCACTTCGTCAGCGCTCGGCGGCATGGTGGGGCTTGACGTAGACGGCGTGCTCGAACTGGCGCGCGGCTTCGGCGGACTCTACTTCGAGACAGGGCAAGGCTCGGAGGTCACGAACGGGTCGGCCGAAGGCGTGGACATGGTGACGCTGGAAGCGCGCAGCTACGGCGTGGCCCGGCATATCCGGCGGCAGACAGGCGCGTGGATGATCGTCAACGACGTGGCGGGCTTCATCGGGCCGGAGGTCTTCCGCACGGGCGAGCAACTCGTGCGCGCGTGCCTCGAAGACACCGTCATGGCGAAGCTGCACGGCCTGACGATGGGGCTCGACGTTTGCTCCACCTTCCACATGGGCATAGAGCCTTCGGAACTCAGGCGGCTGACCCGCCGTCTCGTCGAACAGGCCGCGCCCGCCTACCTGATGGCCGTCGCGGGCAACGCCGACCCTATGCTCGGCTACCTGACGACCTCCTTCCGCGAACACCCACACTTGCGCACGCTGACGCGCAGGCAAATCACTTCGCCGATGAAGAGGCGGCTGGCCGAGTTGGGCGTCATGGGCGGGGACGGAAGCCCGCGCGCGGACAGAGAGAGCACGACGGCCCTCTACGCCGCTTACATGAAGGGCGGCGGCGACACCCGCCCGCCCGAAACGTTGCGCGAGGAAGGGGCTAAGAAAATCAAGACTCTCTCCGCACGCGGCTACGATCTTGGCCGGGGCCACGGCCAGGACTATGAGCCGCCGCCCGAAGCGGAGGCGCGGCTGGAGGCGATCTACAGGCACGCGAGGCGCGCTCTCTACGCCGTGCTCGACGAAGGCGTCGTCCGCGAAGTCAGCCCGCGCCACCTGCGAGTCCGCGCCGCGCGCGATAGGGAGCAGTACCTCTCAGACCCGCCCGCGGGCGAACGCCTCGGGGCCGAAGACGCGGGCCGCGTCGCTAGCCTCTACCCCTCGCGCCGCCCGCGTGTGCAGTTCGTAATCTCCGACGGCCTCAACGCCGACGCCCTCAACGAGAACCTGCGCGCGGTGTTGCCGCCGGTGCGGCGCGGGCTCTCCGAGGCGGGCCTCCACGTCGGCGAGATGGACGTGCTGGTCACGAATGGGCGCGTGCGTGCGGGCTATCACGTCGGGGAACTGCTCGGCCTGGACGTGGTCGTCCATCTCATCGGGGAGCGGCCCGGCACGGGTCTGAACACGCTCTCGGCTTACCTCACCTACGGGCGTGACGAGGCGGGTCGAACGCGTTGGAAGCCCGGACTTGACCACGCGTGTACGACGGCCGTCTGCGGCATCCACCCGAGGGGCAAGCGGCCCGACGCGGCGGCCGACGAGATCGTTGGCTGCGTGAAGAGAATGCTTGAGGAGCGGCGCTCCGGGGTCGCCCTCGGGGCGGGGTTCAAAGTCAGGGAGTACTAAAGTCAAAACTCCTGAGAATCAAGCTTGCCGCTGGCGGTCCCGCCACCTAACAAAGCCATGCGCCCGACCGCGAATCAGCCGCTCTTTTATCGAGAGCTTGGTCGAAGCGTAGTTGAATGCGCGGCAGGTGATCCCCGGCGTCCGGCCCGCTACTTTTACATGATTGCCGAACTCGGACGCGCTTCGCCGTCCTCGTTCAAGAAACAGGAGAACGGTCAATCCAAACCTTTCTCCTTAAGAAATTTTGACAGGAGGTCCGCGATTTCGAGATTGTTCACGTCCGACATAGGGAAGTGTGTGTTGCCGCGGACTCCTATCTCCGGCAGGTGCACGAGCGTGACATTGCCGCCCCGCTTGTTCACAGCGTCCCGCCATTTCCTCGCCGTCTCAAGAAAGACGCGCCACTGCTCCTGGCCCGGATTCGTGCTCGGCTTGTCGGGGATGTTGTCGCCGTAGTAAATGACGATAGGTATCTTCGTCAGCCGCATGAAGTCCGACAAGGGCACACTGGGGGGCTTCACCTCTCTGCCGCCGAGGACCATAGTCGGCGGCGCTTCTCCCTCCGGGAAAGGGAAGTCTCCGCCCGGCTCGAAGGAGACGACGGCGCGGACGTTCCTGTTCCTCATCGCCGTGAGCCAGCCCGGCCCACCGCTTTGCGAGTGTGTGACGAGAACGCCTTGCCCCACCTTGTCGAAGAGCGCCGAGACGGCCTCCATATTCACCCGCGCGTCGTACGGGCCTGTGTTGGGGACCATCTGCCGGAAGAACTGGTTCAAGGCTTCGGGCTCGCGCGAGAACTGCACTCCGGGGTAGAAATTGGGCCAGGCTCCGAGCCGGAAGATGCCGAACCAGAGTTGCTCGTCGGGCGCGGCCGTGAGATTGACCGGCTGCGTCGAGCGCGCCGCACGCCCGCGTCGCGGCTGGTCTAGAAGGTAGACCGAGAAGCGGCGGCGCAGAAAGATGTTCTGGAATCCCTCGCGCCCGTCCGGCGTCGTCTCCCAGGTCTTGGCCGACTGCCCGTGGCCGTGCCAAAAGACGAGGGGAAGTTTCCTGGCGTTGACCGGGACCTGGTAGAAGACGTAAGCGTGGTCGCCGTGCAGCGTCTGCCCCGCGGGGTCGGGTCCGGCCGGGTTGAACGCGCCCTGCTTGATGGGGTCGAAAGTGCCTGGAGCGGTGACGACTGACCCGCCGACCGCGAAGCTGCCCTGCTCCTGAATCGTCAGCGGCCCAGGCTTGCTCTTGTTGGCCTCTTGCGCACTTGCCGAAGTAAAAAGGATGGCAGCGAGCAGCCAAGATGCGATGAAAAACTTCCGATGATTCCTGTTCATATAATTTGTTTCAGTGCCTGAGGGTCGGGAATTTCACACTCCTCATTCCAGGAGTCATTTCTTCTCGAAGACTTCCCTGGCGACGGCGATGGCGGTTACTGCGTTGGGCCAGCCCGCGTAAAATGCAAGGTGGGTGATGGTCTCGATCAACTCCTCCTGCGTCACGCCGTTTTCGCGCGCCCGGACGAGGTGAGACCGTAGCTGGTCGGGGCGGTTCATGGCTATGAGGGCAGCCACCGTCACCAGGCTTCGGTCACGCTTCGATAGCTCAGGCCGCTCCCAGACATCGCCGTACAGCACGTCGTCAGTCAACTCGGCTAACTTGGGGGCGAAGTCGCCGATGGCTTTTTGAGACGGCCTAGCTTGCGCGCCCGGCGCGGGCGTCGCCGGTCCCTGAGCGCGGAGCGGAGCGCCGTACTGCGCTTCGCTGACTTTTTCCATCCAGTCGGTGGTCTTGCTGTCGAGTTGTTCCACGACGGCGATGTGCGACATGGCAGTGGTGGGCGAGGCTCCGTGCCAGTGTTTTTGACCGGGCGGAATCCAGACCACATCTCCCTGCCGGATTTCGTCCACGGGGTCGCCCCAGCGCTGCACACGGCCCGTGCCAGCCGTCACGATCAGGGTCTGGCCGAGCGGGTGGCTGTGCCAGTTGGTGCGTG
>DATFCB010000234.1:0-13080 GCA_035253525.1 Pyrinomonadaceae bacterium
TCCCCAGAGACGACACAAACCAGGCTTTAGGAATTTTAATTGTGCCCTTCTCCCTCCGGGCAAAACTTATCGAAGACGACTCCCGCCCGCGCGCACCTAGACGCTTCGCGCTCGCGTGCCTTGTGCTCTCCCTCTATGCCCTCGCCTTAATCGCCTGCAAGAGCGATTACCCGGCGTCCGCGCGCCAGCCTTCGGCGGGCGACGAGACGGGCGCTCCTAAACAGGTCCGCACCGTTCAGGTGTCTGAGATTCCCATGAGCCGGAGCGTCACGGTGACAGGCACGTTGGCCGCGTTTGACCAGGCGACGCTGAGCGCGAAAGTGCCTGGCCGCGTGCGCTCGATCACGGTTGACCTCGGCAGCGTTGTCCGCCGCGGGCAGGTCGTGGCGCAACTTGAGGCGCAGGACTACCAGCTACGGGTCGAGCAGGCAGAGGCCGCGCTCGCGCAGGCGCGCGCACGATTGGGCCTCCCGCCGGAGGGCACTGACGACCGCGTGGACGCGGAAATAACTGGCACAGTTCGCGAGGCGCGCGCCACTTTGAATGAGGCGCAGACGAACCGCGACCGCGCCGCCAAGCTCGTGGCCGAGGGCGTCATCGCGCGCGCCGAGTATGAGTCAGCCGACGCCGCGCTCAAAGTCGCGCTCGCGCGCTACCAGGATGCGGTCGAGGAGGTGCGCAACCGCCAGGCACTTTTGGCACAGCGCCGCTCGGAGCTGTCGCTCGCGCGACAGCAGCTCGCGGGCACCAACGTCTATGCGTCGTTCGACGGGGTGGTGCACGAGAAGCTGGCAAGTGTGGGCGAGTACCTGGCGGCGGGCGCGCCCGTCGTCACCGTCGTTAAGATGAACCCGCTGCGCCTTCGTGCCGAAGTCCCCGAGCGCGAGGCCCAGAGTGTGCGCGGCGGCCAGCGCGTGAGCGTCCGCGTCGAAGGCGGCGCGCACGACTACGCGGGCCGCATACGCAGGCTGAGCCCGATCATCTCGGAACAGAGCCGCGCCCTCGTCGTCGAGGCCGAGATCAGCAACGACGGCACACTTCGTCCGGGCGCGTTCGTCAGCGCCGAGATCGAAACGGACGAGAGCGGCACGGCCGTCACCGTCCCGACCAGCGCGATTGTCACCTTCGCCGGCATAGAGAAAGTAATCACGGTCGAGAACGGCAAGGCCAAAGAGAAACCAGTCACCACTGGCCGCCGCAACGCCGACTGGACCGAAATCCTCGGCGGAGTAAACGTCGGCGACCGCGTAGTCATAGAGCCCGGCAACCTCCAATCAGGTCAACCGGTCAACGCTGTCGAATAAGGTTTCATGCAGAAGCTCGCTGAAATTTGTATCCGGCGGCCGGTGTTCGCGGCCATGATTATTCTCGCGCTGGTGGTGGTCGGCGCGGCGGGCTTCTTCCGTTTGGGAATTGACCGCTTCCCTTCGGTTGACCTGCCGACGGTGGCCGTGCGGACCAACCTGCCGGGCGCGTCGCCAGAAGAGGTCGAGTCCGAAGTCACGCGCCCCATCGAAGAGGTCGTCAACACGGTTGACGGCATAGACATGCTCCGCTCCGTCTCGGGCGCGGGCGTCTCCATCGTCATCGTCACCTTCAAACTGGACCGCGACATAGACACTGCGGCGCAGGACGTGCGCGACCGCGTCAGCACGGTCATACGTGATTTGCCGGAAGACGCGCTCGCGCCCATCGTCCAGAAGTTCGACAACGACAGCGCGCCCGTATTGACAATCGCGCTCTCGGCTGACAGACCTTTGCGCGAGCTGACCGAGTGGGCCGACAAGATTGTTAAGGTGCAGTTGGAACGCGCGGGCGGCGTCGGCGAGGTCTCGGTCGTCGGCGGGCTTGAGCGTGCCATCAACGTCTGGGTTGACGCCGAGCGGCTGGCCGCCTACCGCATCCCTATAACGGAAGTGCGGGACGCGTTGCGCCGGCAGAACGCGGACGTGCCCGGCGGCAACGTCGAGGCGGGCCGGCGCGAGATGACGCTGCGCACCTTAGGGCGCTACGCGGAGGCGCGTGAGTTCAACGACCTGGTCATCGCAAGCCCGCACGGCGCTCCCGTGCGCCTGCGCGACGTGGGCCGCGTGGAGGACGGGACCAAGGAACAGAGGTCGGTTGCGCGCCTGAACGGCGTGCCGACAGTCATGCTGGAGATTCGCCGCCAGTCGGGCGCGAACACCGTCGCCGTCATCGAAAACGCCAAGCGCGAACTGGACCGCATACGCGGACAGATGCCATCGGACGTGAAGCTCGAAGTCATACGCGACCAGTCGCGCTACATCAGCGCCGCCCTGCACGAAATCGAGACCCACCTCGTCCTCGGAAGCATCCTCGCGAGCCTCGTCGTGCTCGCCTTCATGCGCTCGTGGCGCTCGACGCTGATCGCGGCCGTCGCCATCCCCGCTTCCGTCATCGCCACTTTCGGCATGATGCGCGCGCTCGATTTTACGCTCAACAGCGTGACGATGCTGGCGCTCGTCCTGATGGTGGGCGTAGTGATTGACGACGCGATTGTGGTGCTCGAAAACATCTTCCGCTTCGTCGAAGAAAAGAAGATGAAGGCGATGGACGCCGCGCGCGAGGCGACGCGCGACATAGGGATGGCGGTGATGGCGACCACCTTCTCGCTCGTCGTCATCTTTGTGCCAGTTTCGTTTATGTCCTCGATTTCGGGACGCTTCCTCTACCAGTTCGGCATCACGGCGGCGGTCGCGATTCTCGTCAGCCTGCTCGTCTCCTTCACGCTCACGCCGATGATGTCGGCGCGACTGTTAAGGGCGGAGGGCGGAGGGATGAGGGATGAGGGAGAAAACCCTGATTCATCCCTCCGCCCTCATCCCTCATCCCTTAATAAGTCGCGGCGCGGGTTCTATGCGCTGCTCGATAGAGGTTACGCGCGCGCGCTCGCGTTTGCGATGCGCCACCGTCTGGCCGTCGCGGTCGTGGCCGCGCTCGTCATCGCTTCGAGCGTGCCGCTCTACCGCGTAGTCAAGCAGGAGTACATCCCTACGGATGTGGACGAGGCGGAGTTTGAAGTTTACGTCAACGCGCCCGAGGGGACGAGCCTCCCTGTGATGAACGAGGCCATGCTCGCCATCGAAGATGAGATTCGCCAGACGCCGGGCGTGCGCCTTGTGCTCGCCTCTGCGGGCGGCTCGTTTCTGGGGAGCGTCAACCAGGGCGGCGCTTACGTCCGCATCGCGCCGCACGAGGAGCGCACCTTCTCGCCGACGAAGCTCTGGGAGAGCATCAAGCGCGGCCGTCCCTTCGATGCTTTTCGCGGCAACTACACGCAGCGCGACGTGATGCAGGAATTGCGCGCGCGCCTCAGGAAGTTCGCCCCCCTGCGCGTCTCCGTGCGCAACGCGCCGTCGTTCAACCTCGGCGGCGGCAACTTCGACATTGACTTCGTCCTGCGCGGGCCGGATCTGCTCTCGCTCTCGAAGTACGCCGAAACCCTGCGCGAGAAGGCGCTAAAGCTCGGCGGGATTGTTGACGCGGACACCACACTCAAGCTCGACAAGCCTGAGTTGCGCGTGAAGATTGACCGCGCGCGCGCGGCCGACCTGGGCGTTGACACTTCGGCGATTGCGACGAGCCTGCGCTTGATGGTCGGGGGCGACGATGAGGTCTCGCGCTTCCGCGACGCGTCTGTCAACGAAGACTACGACGTGCAGTTGCGTCTGACGGACCGTGACCGCAAAGACGCGGCGACCATCTCGCGACTTTACGTCCCTTCGTCGCGCGGCGGGTTGGTGCGTCTGGACAATCTTGTGACGATTAAGGAGGAGACGAGCCCATCGCGCATTGACCGCCTTGACCGCCAGCGGGTCGTGAGTTTGCGTGCGGGCGTCGCGCCCGGCTTCGCCCTTGCCGACCGGCTCGAAGCCTTGCGCGGCGCGGTCTCGGAGTTGAATCTTCCCGCGACCTATACGACTGCGATATCGGGCCGGGGGCGCGAGCTTGAAAGGACCTTCAACGAATTCATCTGGGCCTTCCTGCTCTCGATTGCCTTCATGTACATGATCCTCGCGTCGCAGTTCGAGAGCACGATTCACCCCGTGACTATCTTGCTGAGTTTGCCGCTCGCGGTCCCCTTCGCGCTCCTGTCGCTGTGGGCGACGGGCGACACGCTCAACCTTTACTCCGCGCTCGGCGTCCTGGTGCTCTTCGGCGTCGTCAAGAAAAACTCCATTTTGCAGATTGACCACATGAACAATCTGCGGGCGCGTGGGATGGCGCGCGCAGAGGCCATCATGCAGGGTAACCGCGACCGCCTGCGCCCCATCCTGATGACGACACTTGCGCTCGTCGCCGGGATGCTCCCGCTCGCGCTCGGCACAGGCCCAGGCGCGGAAGAACGCCGCTCCATCGCCGTCGTCGTCATCGGCGGCCAGACGCTCTCGCTCCTGCTCACTTTAATCGCCACGCCCGTCGCCTACTCGCTCTTCGACGACCTGCGCTCGACACACACCTGGCGCAAACTCGCCGCCCCCGTCCGCCTCGCTTCAACACGCATCCGCTCGGCCGTCGCCGCACGACGCAGCCGCGCGAAGGCCAAAACGGAAGAAGCGATTGCGCCTGACGAAGTTTTAGAAGAGGTGAAAAAGGATGGAGCAAAGGTCGGCGCGGAGAGCGGCGATTGAAATAGGAAGAGGCGCGGAACTATTGCTTAAGCTTGTGTATTAGCTTTGAGAGGACGAATCCAACCAGCTCTTTTTGGCGTCCGCAGCCTATGGCAGTTAGCACACACGACCTCACACTGAGTGATTTCATCTAAAAGAGACTGCATGGAACCGCTCGCCAGAATACGAGCCACGTTTTTAACTTTCTTCTCACGCACACGATCAAACTCCATCACAAACCACGGGTATTGATGGTTACAATCCGTGCATGGGACGCTTTTTGCCTCGCATACAACCTTCCACTTTTGCTGGTAGCGCCACTTTGAGCGGGAACGTCCGATGCCTTTATCGGCTTCATATCGTTCTCGGTCATATTCGCGCCGGCAGTCAGGGCAGAAGGCCATCTTTACGAGCTTCGGATGACTTACAACAAGAACAGGTTCTTATGCGTTGATGAAGAGAAGATATTCCTAGGAAGGTAAATAGGGCATAGGAGACTTGAACTCCTACTCTCCGCCTTGAGAGGGCGGCGTGTTAACCAGTTACACCAATGCCCCATAAACATTGCCCGTTCGTCCAGGGGTTAGGACGGGCCTCAAATCGAATCCAGATTATAAAGTTCAACTCGCATAATTGGCAAGTCGCGCACCCGAATCTTCAGCAGCAGCAGGCTCGCACGGATGGTCGTGCGGGCCGTCGCGGGCGCGTTCGGGTCGCGTTAGAGCCTGCGCTCAGACGTTTGAGACGAGCGGGCCGAAAATTCAAATTCTCCTGTTTTGTCCATTTTTTCGGATGACACGCTTTCGACGAACGACTCTGGCTGGACTTTAAACAAACCAACCAGAGGGCGTTAGCATGGAGCCCTGCTTTTGTCCGCCAGAGGAATATAGCTTGCTTAGCAAAAAATTTTGTATACCTGTTAGGGTCTCTATACCTATACCTCAAGGCTTTATACCTAGTACCCAAGGGTTCTCTACCTCGCATTCAAAGGGTTTCGTCAAAGGCCGTTAGCTTCCACTCGTTCACCAACCCCAAGCTGTTCAGCAAAGGAGAGTGTCACTGTGAAAAGAACATCTACCTTTCTCACGCTGCTCTTTGCCTTCTTGCTAAGTGCAGGCGTGCAGGTCATGGCTCAGACTACGGGCTCCATTTCGGGCAGTGTTACGGACTCGAAGGGGGCCGTGATTCCCGACGCGAACGTGATGGTCAGGCACGTGGAGACTAATGAGTCCCGCAGCGGCCACACGGACAACGATGGCCGCTACCGCTTCGCCAACCTCAGAGTCGGCGCGTACGAAGTGACCGTCGAGGCACCCGGTTTCGCGAAGTACGTGCAGACGGGCATCATGCTCTTGCTGAATCAACCCGCCGTGGTGGACGTGGAGATGCAGGCGGCGGGCGTGACCGGGGTCGTCAACGTCGTGGAGAACGCCTCGCTGCTGAACACGAGCAATGCGGAGGTCAGCACGCGTTTCGATTCGCGGCGGCTGTCCGAGTTGCCCATCAGCACCACGCGCAGCATCTACAACGTCGCGCTCTCGGCTCCTGGCGTCAGCCAGGTGGTGACCGGGCAGGCGACGTTCGCCGGCGCGAACAACACTTTCTCCGTCAACGGCGGGCGCGTCCGCTCGAACAACTTCCTGATTGACGGGCAGGACAACAACGACTTCGGCGTCGCGGGCGCGACCGTCGGCCTCAACAACCCGGACCTCATACAGGAAGTGCGTCTCGTCACCAACCAGTTCACAGCGGAGTTCGGGCGCAATGGCTCAAGCGTCTTCAACGCCATCACGAAGAGCGGCACGAACGACTACCACGGCTCGGCCTTCTGGTTTCACAACGACAACGCGCTGAACGCTTGCAGCAATCTTGAGAAGAACAACGGGTTCTGCCGCGAGCCGGGCACGCCCGGCTTCAAGAGCGAGAAGAGGCCGTTCAGGGTTGAGAACCAGGCCGGCTTCACCTTCGGCGGGCCGCTGCACCTGCCGCGCTTCGGCGAGGGCGGCAAGCCCTACATCAGCGGCCGTGACCGCACCTTCTTCTTCTTCTCGCTACAGCGCTGGTGGGATCGCCAGTTAGGCTCCGGCTTCACCATCAACGGCGTGCCGGACGCCGCCGGACGCGCGGCCCTGCAAGCAGCCGTCGGCGGCCGCCCGCAGGTCGCCGCCCTGCTCAGACACCTCCCGGCCCCGAACGCAGGGTGTGCGCCGGCCTGCGCCCCGCTGACGTTCCTCGCCAACGGTCAGACCGTCAGCGTCTCAAGAGGCGCGCTGACCGGCTCGACCTCCGCGCAGATAAACAACTGGCAGCAGTCCATACGCATTGACCACAACCTTTCAAAGAACCACACGCTCTTCGGCCGCTACATCTTCAACGACAACAACCAGACGGGCGCAGACCAGGCGACCCCGCCGGGCTTGAGCACGGACTCGCTGGTCCGCAGCCAGGCCGCCAACCTCTCGCTCAACAGCGTCATCTCGTCGCGCATGGTCAACGAGCTGCGCGGAGCCTACCAGCGGCAGGGGCAATTGTTCACCAGCGCCGACGCGACCTCGCAGGAGATTCCCTCCATTGAGATCACCGCGCTCGGCCTGACGGGATTCAACGCGGCCTCGAACCGCACGGCCATCGGCCTCGCCGTCAACCTCCCGCAGTTCGCCTTCAGACAGACCTACCAGCTACAGGACAACCTGTCTATCTCTCAAGGCAACCACGCGTGGAAGTTCGGCATAGACATACGCCGCAACCAGCTCAAGCAGTTCTTCTTCCCGACCATCCGTGGCCGCTTGGTCTATAGCAGCCTGCAACGCTTCGTTGACGACATCGCGGACACCGCGACCGTCAACAAGCCGCTCGCGGGCGGCCAGGAAATCTTCTACTACGACTGGCACGACATCTTCGCCTACGGGCAGGACGAGTGGAGGATTACCCCTAACTTCACGCTGACGCTCGGCCTGCGCTACGAGAGTCCGGGCCAGCCCATAGGGGATCTGGTCGCGGTCAACGACGGCATCGTGGCGACGGCCGGGGGCGACGAGCGCTTCAGGTTCACGCCCGTCCCAGAGCGCGACAACAACAACTTCCAGCCGCGCGTCGGGTTCAACTGGAACCTGCGCACAGACAGCGACGGCGTGATGGGCTTCATCACGGGCGGCGACAAGCTTGTGATTCGCGGCGGCTACGCGGTCACGCACGACTACGCGTTCACCAACATCGCGTCGAACATCGCCAGCGCCTTCCCGTTCGTCGCCGCCGCGGACTTGCCGGCCACACCGCAGGTCGGCGGCCCCGGCGTCGCCAATGCCTTCGTCACCTTGCCGACGATACAGGGCGCGACCGGCCTCAACCCGAACCGCCTGACGCGGACCATCGTCGGCGGAGACTTCCGCTCGCCCTACTATCAGCAGTTCAGTCTCGAAATGCAGCGCGAGCTGACCGCTGACCTCGTGATGCGCGTCGGCTACGTCGGCACTAAGGGGACGGCCCTGTTCCAGACTTTGGACGGCAACCCGCGCCGCCTCGGGACGGCGACCTGCGCCGAATCCAACGCGGACACCTGCCGCGTCAACCAGATTCAGGGCATCATCCGCCTGCGCGCCAACGCTGCCTCGTCCATCTATCACTCGATGCAGGTCAGCCTTGAGAAGCGCCTGAGCCGCGGCGTCAGTTTTGGCGCGCACTACACCTGGAGTTCCTTCATTGACTCGGCGTCAGAGATTTTCAACCCGTCGGGCGCGGAAGTCGCCGTCTCGCAGGACTCCTTCAACCGGAGCACGGAGCGTGCGCGCTCCTCCTTTGACCGGCCGCACCGCTTCTCCGGCAACTTCGTCTACGAGCTGCCCTTCATGCGCGACCAGAACGGCTTTCTGGGCCACGTCCTCGGCGGCTGGCAGATGAACTCGTTCTTCACCTTCCAGAGCGGCTCGCCCTTCACGGTGCTGCAAGGCGCTGACCCGGCCGGCGCTTTGACCGGCATCTCCGGCCTCGTCGGCAACGCCATTCGCCCGAACATCAACACCAGCCTCCCCCTGGGCAGCATGTCAATCGAGGAGATACTGGCGGCGGGCGGCGGGGTGAGCTGCATTCGCGGCGGTGCGACCGTCACGGGCGCGGCCTGCTTCTTCATCCCCGTGACGGCGGCCCAGCGAGTCGGCGACGCCGGTCGAAACATCCTGCGCACGGACGGCATCAACAGGATTGACTTCGGCATCGTCAAGAACACCCGACTCGGCGAAAACCAGCGCCTACAGATTCGCGCAGACTTCTTCAACCTGACGAACACGCGCGACTTCGGCGTCCCCGAAGGGCGCATCAACAACGCCAACTTCCTCAACCAGTGGGGCACGAACGGCGGCAACCGCCGCATCATCCTGGGCCTCAGGTACGTTTTCTAAATTGAGCCGGAGCGGCGGCCCGTCTTCTGTGCGGGCCGCCGGTTGACTTGAAAATCCTGGGCTGGAGAGAGTCTCCTCCAGCCCGATTTTTTTTGGATTTCGACACGGTCGGGGCTTATACTTCGAGGACTGAGATTGCCACTCCCGTCCAGACGCGCGACGACGTTTCGCTTCGACGTTAGAAAGGAGTTCCCGATGCGCAGAGCTTTAATCCTTGCCGTCACCGGAATGCTGGCCGTCGTTTCCACGGCGGCGGTTTCGCTGGCACAAAATTCGGCGGCGCAGCCTACGCCGACCGACGTTCAAGTCCTCAAATTCAGTTGGAGCAAGGAGCGCATAGGCTGGGAGCGCGACCCCTTCGCCGGCCCTGTCGAGAATTACGACGAGATGCGCGTCCGCATGAGAAACGAGCGGCGCATACAGGAGGCCAAGAGAGGCGGCAGCTCATTAGAGGTTGACAAGATAACGCGCGAGGCGAAGGCCGACGACGCAAACATCGAGCGCATACGCCAGAAGGCCCCGCCGCGCTACGTCTTCATGTACAAGGCTTCGGTCAGGAACACGGGGGCGAAAACGATCAAGGCGATTGACTGGGAC
This sequence comes from Pyrinomonadaceae bacterium, assembly GCA_035253525.1. Lineage (GTDB taxonomy): Bacteria > Acidobacteriota > Blastocatellia > Pyrinomonadales > Pyrinomonadaceae > QHXM01. Next base: position 9,623 of record DATFCB010000234.1, read on the forward strand.
TACATTTTCCTGGAGCCGGACACGGAGCACGAAATCGAGCGACGCCAGTTCACCAGCGACGCGAAGATCGCGCCCGGCAAGACCAAAGGGCTTGAGGTCTTGATTGCGACGCCGCCGACCCGGACGGTCAGCGTCTACGCGCTCGGCAAGGACGAGCAGCGCAGCGTCAGGGGGCGCGTGGTCATCGTCCGCATAGAATACGCGGACGGCTCCGTCTGGCCGCAGCCTTAGTCTCAGTCGCTCATCATTCGCGTCCGGGAGCCCGCGACATCCGTTGAAGACCATCGAAACATCCGCACATATCAAATCTGAATTGACCCAGAATTCTCGGAGGAGAACGGGATGAATATCACTGTGCTGCGAGAGACACAGCCCGGAGAAGAGCGCGTCGCCCTCGTTCCCGAATCAGTTCGCAAGCTCGCCGCGCAGAAAGTGTCCGTCACCATCGAAAGCGGCGCGGGCGCTTCTGCCGGCGCTGCGGACGCTGACTACGAGGCCGCGGGCGCGGTCGTTTCCGAGGACCGCGCGGGCGCTCTCGCGGCCGCAGACGTGCTCGCCACAGTCAACCGGCCCAACGCGGAAGAGATAGCTCAACTGAAAGACGGCGCGGTCGTCCTTGGGTTCCTGCGCCCCCTGGACGAACCCGCCGCGCTCGCGCCTCTTGTCACGCGCGGGCTGACAGCTTTCGCGATGGAATTGGTCCCGCGCATCACGCGCGCGCAGGCCATGGACGCGCTCTCTTCGATGGCGACGGTCGTAGGCTACAAGGCTGTGCTGATGGCCGCCGACCACATCCCGCGGATGTTCCCAATGCTGATGACGGCCGCCGGGACTGTGCCGCCAGCGCGCGTGCTCGTGCTCGGCGCGGGCGTCGCGGGGCTTCAGGCCATTGCGACGGCACGGCGTCTGGGCGCGGTCGTCGAAGCCTACGACGTGCGCAAGGCCGCAGGCGAGCAGGTGCGCTCCCTGGGCGCACAGTTTCTCGAAGTTGACCTCGGCGGGATTCAGACCGAGGATGCGGGCGGCTACGCCGTGGAACTCTCCGAAGAGGCCATGAAGCGCGGGCGCGACCTCATCGCCAGGCACGCACAGACGGCCGATGTCGTCATCACGACCGCGCAAGTTCCCGGCAAGCGCGCCCCGCTGCTCGTGACGGAAGAGGCTGTCAACGGGATGAAGCGCGGGGCCGTCATCGTTGACCTGGCGGGCGCGACCGGCGGCAACTGCGCCGTCGCATCTCCGGGCGAAACGATTGAGCGAGGCGGGGTCCGCATCATGTCGCCCCTCAACCTGGCCGCGACCGTCCCCGTCCACGCCAGCCAACTCTACTCGCGCAACGTCACGGCCTTCCTGAACCTCCTCATCAAAGACGGCGAGTTGAACATCGTCATGACGGACGACGTGGTCGGCCCCTCCTGCGTCACGCACCGCGGCAACGAGTACGTCCACCCGCGCGTCGCCGCCGCACTGGCGGAACTAACGAGCAAATGAAAGGAATTAACTCATGGCCTCTGAAACCTTGATTGCGGCGCTTTACGTCTTCGCGCTGGCGGCCTTCCTGGGCTACCAGGTGATCTCGCGCGTGCCGCCGCTTTTGCACACGCCTTTGATGTCCGCGACCAACGCCATCTCGGGCATCTCGCTCGTCGGCTCGATTGTCATCGCAGGCTCCGAAGGCAACCTCGTCAGTAAAATCCTGGGCTTCACGGCCGTCACCTGCGCGACCATCAACGTCGTCGGCGGCTTCGGCATCACCGACCGCATGCTCAAGATGTTCAAGCGCAAAGAGACCGCCATCGAAAAGAGAAGTGAGGACGGGAACAGACCGTGAACGCGACCAAGTACATCATAGAGTTCAGCTACCTCGCGGCCTCCATTCTCTTCATCCTCGGGCTGAAAGGTCTGAGCCACCCCGAGACGGCCAAGCGCGGGATGCACCTGGCGGAGCTGGGCATGCTGATGGCCGTCGTCGGAACCTTGCTTCACCACGAGATCGTCAGCTACGAGTGGATCATCGCGGGCCTGCTCATCGGCTCGACTATCGGCGCGGCGATGGCTATCTGGGTCCCGATGACGGCGATGCCGCAGCGGACCGCGCTCTCGCACGCCTTCGGAGCGTTCGCCGCCGCGCTCGTGGGCGTCGCAGAGTACTACAAGCACGGCGCGGGCATGGGCCAATTCAAACTGACGGCCATAGGCTTCGAGGTGATGCTGGGCGCGCTGACGACGACGGGCAGCCTTATGGCCTTCGCCAAGCTGCAAGGCTTAGTGCGCGGCACGCCGATGACCTATCGCGGGCAGAACATCTTCAACATGTTGCTCCTGGCCGCGACCATAGGATGCTTCGTCTACATCCTGATCTTCCCCACGTCCGCGCCAATCTTCTACACGATGCTGGGGCTGGCCTTCGTCTTCGGCGTCATGCTGGTGATGCCCATCGGGGCGGCGGACATGCCCGTCGTGATGTCGCTCTTGAACTCCTACGCGGGGCTGGCGGCCGCGGCGACAGGCTTCGCGCTCTCGAACAACGTGCTCATCATCGCAGGCACGCTCGACGGCTTCTCCGGCTTCATCCTCTCCATCCTGATGTGCCGCGCGATGAACCGCTCGATGACGAACGTGCTCTTCGGCGCGTTCGGCAGCGCCCAGAGCGTGCAAGCCGCGGAAGGCGAGCAAGGGACTATGCGCGAGGTCGGCCTCGAAGACGTGGCCGTGCAGTTGGCTTATGCCAATCAGGTCATCTTCGTCCCAGGCTACGGCATGGCGACGGCCCAGGCGCAGCACATCGTGAGGGAGCTGGCTGACGTTTTGGAGAAGCGCGGCGTCAGCGTCAAGTACGCCATACACCCTGTGGCGGGGCGCATGCCGGGGCACATGAACGTGCTCCTGGCGGAGGCGAACGTGCCTTACTCTTCGCTCTACGAGTTGGAACAGATTAATCCTGAATTCTCTTCGACGGACGTGGCGGTCGTCATCGGTGCGAACGACGTGGTCAACCCGGACGCGCGCGACAACCCGCAAAGCCCGATTGCCGGCATGCCCATCCTCGAAGTTGACCGCGCGCGCTCGGTCGTCGTCCTCAAGCGCGGCAAAGGCCGTGGCTTCGCCGGCATCGAAAACCCGCTCTTCTTCAAACCCGTCACCGGCATGCTCTACGGCGACGCGAAAGACTCTCTGACTAAGTTAGTTCAAGCAGTCCAACACGCGTAAGAATGCAAAATGAAAAGTTGAGACGGAAAGTCACTTTCTAACTATATCGGTTTGCAATTGAGTGTAGGTTAAAGAAAAACATCTCACGCCAAGACGCCAAGGCGCGAAGAAAAGCTTAACTGTTTTCTTCGCGCCTTGGCGTCTTGGCGTGAGACTTTCTCTGGCTCACACTCCATTGCAAGTGGCTATAAATGTGGTTCACCGCTTCAATTTTTCATTTTGCATTTCATCTTCTGAATTCCGCCTAA
>DATFCB010000235.1:0-3354 GCA_035253525.1 Pyrinomonadaceae bacterium
GGTCGCCGCGCGTGAGGGCGACACTGCCTGCGCGCGTGGCCGTTTCGATGCTCAGGATGAGAGGCGATTCCGTAGCCGACACGAAAAGAAGATTACCCCCGCGGCCAGGATTGCGGCCGCTTTCTGACAACTAATTTGACATGCTGCTCTCGCCGCGCGATTATAGGATGCGATTTCATCCGAATGCAATTAGTTGAGTTTTTCGGCTCAAGCGACGCGAGCGAGCGGGCTATCAAAAGGCTTTCACGTAAGCCCCTTTCGCTCTCAAGAGCTTGAAGGGGGCTTTTACTTTCTTGGCGATGCGCGAGCGAATTGGGATTCTCACGGGCGGCGGCGATTGTCCCGGCCTGAACGCCGTCATACGCGCCGTCGTGCGGCGTGCGCTCCGCGACGACATGGAAGTGCTCGGGATTAAGAACGGGTGGCGCGGATTGGTCGAGGCCGACGTAGAGCCGCTGACGCGCGCCGCCGTCACGGGCATCCTTCCGCGCGGTGGCACAATTCTAGGCACGTCGCGCCTCAACCCCGTCGAAAGTCCGCAGACTATCGAGCTGGTTAAACAGAACTGGGAGCGCTTCGGCCTGAGCGCGACGATTGTCGTCGGCGGCGAAGGCTCACTCTCGGCTGCCCTGGACCTCTGGCGCAAGCACAACCTTCGTGTCGTCGGCGTCCCCAAGACGATTGACAACGATGTCCGTGGCACGGACTTCACTTTCGGCTTCGACACGGCCGTCACCGTCGTCACGGACGCCGTGGACAGGCTGCACTCCACGGCCGAGTCGCACCACCGCGTGATGGTGATAGAGGTGATGGGCCGACATACGGGCTGGATCGCGGCCTACGGCGGAATCGCGGGCGGCGCGGACGTTGTGCTCGTCCCCGAACATCCTTTCAGACTGTCGCGCGTCTGCGAGATGCTCAAGCACCGCGAGGAGCAGGGCCGCGCCTTCTCCATCATCGTCGTCGCCGAAGACGCGCACCCGCACCCGGACGAAGACTTCCTCCCGCCGGAGGTCAAGCAGGAGCTTTACCGCCACGACCGCCTCGGCGGCATCGGCATAGTTTTGGCGAGCGAGATTGAAAACTGCACAGGCATCGAGACGCGCGTCACGAAACTCGGCTACGTGCAGCGCGGCGGCTCCCCAACCCCTTTCGACCGCGTGCTCGCGACGCGCTTCGGCATCAAGGCTTACGAGATGGTTCGCGCGGGCGAGTTCGGGCGCATGGCCTCACTTCGCGGCAGCACTGTGAGCAGCGTCCCGCTGGAAGAAGCGGTGGGCGGAATCAAGCAGCTCGACGAAGAGATTTACCGCGTCGCCGAAGTCTTCTTCGGGTAGAATGGCGGTTCGAGAGTAGCCCCCGAGCGAGTTGTACGACTTGACCACATTGACGCGTGTGCGTGGCCGGTCGGAAGCTGTTTTGTCCTTACTACGATGAAGCTTTGCCCTGTCTGCCAGCGATGCTATGACGACGCGGACTCGTCGTGCGCCAGCGACCAGACCGCGCTGGTCGCCTCGCGCCCAGGCTCGCGCATGATCGGGGAAAAGTATCGCCTTGACCGAATGCTCGGCCGCGGCGGAATGGGGGCCGTTTACGCCGGGACGCACCTGGACCTTGACAGGCCGGTCGCCATCAAACTTCTACTCTCAGACTTCACCGCGGATGCGGACGCGATGGAGCGCTTCCGCCGCGAGGCCCGCGCCGCTGCCAAACTCAATCACTCGAACGTCGCGGACACTTACGACTATGGCCTGCTGCCGGACGGCGGGGCTTACATCGTCATGGAGTTGGTCGAGGGGCAGACCCTGCGCGAGTACATGGACGCGGCCGGGGCGATGCCTCTGGCCGAGACGGTGTTAATCGGGCGGCAGGTGGCGGCCGGCATCGAAGTGGCCCACCGCAGCGGCATAGTTCACCGCGACCTCAAGCCTTCGAACATCATCCTGGCGCGCGACCACGACGGCGGGTTCGTGGCGAAGGTGGTTGACTTCGGCGTCGCCAAGCTCAAGGAGTATTCGACGACGGGCGGCGGGCTGACTTCTTCCGGCTCGCTCATAGGCACGCCGCGTTACATGTCGCCCGAGCAATGCTCCGGGCACAAGACGGACGCGCGCTCGGACCTCTACAGCATGGGCGTGATTCTTTACGAGATGCTGGCGGGGCGGCCCCCCTTCGACGCCCCGTCGGCGACCGCCATCGCCATCAAGCACATCCAACAGCCGCCGCCCTCCCTCATAGACTCGCGCCCGGATGTTCCGCCCGAGCTGAATGAGTTTTTGTGCCAGGTCATGGACAAAGACCCTGAGAAGCGTCCGCAGTCCGCCGCGGAGTTCGCAAGAGGGCTCACGGCCGCCACTGCCGACGCTCCAGCCACGGCGGTAACGGTTGCGGGCGAAAAGCCGCCGGGGCAGGAGAAGCTGACGGCTGCGGTTAAGGCCGGGCGAGACACTGATGCCTTCAGCGCGGAGAGGAACGAGACACACAGGGCGGGCGGCCCGACCATCGAACACGCTTTCCCCCCGGAGCGCTCCGACGATCCTTCGGTCCGGGCGTTCGCTGTGCCAATCGAAGCGGCCTCGGACGTGCAGGCGAAAGTCGCGGCCCCGTCCGTGCAATTGGACGAGACGAGGGAGAGCGAGCCTGTCGTCATCAGCGACGACGACAAGCCCCCTGCGCCGGAGGTTGTGAGACATCAGACTCGCGAAGAACGTGGCCCAGTTTCAAGAAGGCTTTTCGTAATTGTCGGAGTCGCCGTCTTCCTGGTCGGCTTCATCATCGTCGCCATCTTCCTTTCGCGGCAAAAGACGCCGCAGGTAGGGACTGACGGTCAACCTGCGCCCGTCAATAACACTACGGGCGCGGGCAATCATCCAACTAATGACAGCACGAGCGCCGTAAATCGCCAGGGACAGCAGACGCCGCAGGACGCACAAAGGGAGTTGCGCACGTCACTCGATGAGTGGGTCGCCGCGACCAACAGCCGCGACGTAAATCTGCTCATGGGTTTTTACGCCCAGACCGTGAACGTCTTTTACCAGAAGCGCGAGGCGACGCAGGCCGAGGTCCGCGAGGAGAAAAATCGCCTGCTCGCCACGGCCTCAAAAATTGACGTGCGCGTCAGTGCCCCCGTCATAGAACTCGACGCGGACGGGCAGACAGCGACGATGCGCTTTCGTAAGAGCTGGGACTTCGCGGGCGTCGGTCCCCGAAGCGGCGAGGTCATACAGGAACTGCGCTGGCGAAAGACCCCCGGCGGCTGGAAGATCGTCGGCGAGCGCGACCGCCGCGTCCTTCAATAGGTTGACGTTAACGCGACAGGGATTAACCACCGCAGACACAGAGACACGGCTTGAA
>DATFCB010000236.1:0-4122 GCA_035253525.1 Pyrinomonadaceae bacterium
ACGCAGGCACTCCTCAAACGGCGCTCCGTTCGCCCACTCGCCGCAGCCGCCCGTCGCCATCAGCTTGCCGTCCGGGCTGAAAGCGATCCGGTTTACTTTTTGGACGAGGCTTTCCCGCACGCGCTGGGCGATGGGGAGCCGCGCGTTGATGTCCCAGACGGCGACTTCGCCTTCGAGGCAATCGTTGTTCGGCCCCACCCTCCAGCAACCGCCCGACGCGGCCCACTTAAACGTCTCCGGGCTGATGGTGACGCTCTGCACCTGATGGAAGTAGGTGGTGATTACCCTCGCCTGGGCGCTCTTGACGAGCGCCAGTTTGTTGCTCCCGGCGGGCGAAAACTCGACCGTTCGCAGCAGGACGTGACTGCCAACGTCGGGCGTGCCTGCGTCAACTGAGATGAGGGTCTTGCCGTCGCGCGTGAACTGTACGTCTAGAATGCCGCTCTTGTGCGGCTGAGAGGTGAACGTGTAGAGCGTCTCGAAACCGTCTAGAGGCCGGCGCGCGGCCACGTCCCACAGCCTGACGGTCTTGTCCTCGCTGCCCGAAGCCAAGACCCTCCCGTCCGGGCTGAAGGCCAGGCAAGCTATGCTGTCCCCGTGTCCAGCGAGCGGCTGACCGAGGGGCTTGCGCGCGGCGACATCCCAGAAAATGACTGTGGCTGTGACGCTGTCCTGCGCGTACCTGCCGTTGCCGGATGCCAGCGTTCGGCCGTCGGGGCTAAAGGCCAGGCCCCTGACGATTCCCGTGTGGCCTCTGAGCGGCTCGGCGAGCGGCTTTCGGGTGGCAACGTCCCACAGATAAATTTCCCCTGCCTTCATGTCGTAGTTAAAGCCGCCCGACGCCAGAATTTTACTGTCGGCGCTGAAGGCCAGACTGTAGACGGCATCCCGCTGCCCCGTCAGAGGAGTTTCGAGAGGCTGTCGGGTGGCAACGTCCCACAAAATGATGCCGCCTGTCTGGTCGCCGGAGGCCAGAAGTTTTCCGTCCGCGCTGAAAGCCACGCAGTTGACTTGACTCTTGTGGCCGGCGAGGGGCGCGCCCACGGGCTGGCCGGAAGCGGCGTCCCAGAGCCAGACTGAGTTGTCCCTGCCACTCGCTCCGCCGCTGGCCCCGGCCAGAAGCTTTCCGTCAGGACTGAAGACAACTCTATTAACTCTGTCCGTCGGCCCGTGAAGGTAAGTCGAGAGGTGTTCGCGGTAGAGCATGTCGAGGAGCAGGGTCCTGCGGGCACCGAAAATTTCCCGGACGCGGTTGGCCTCAACGCCGAGCAGCAGGCCGAGATCGGGCCGGTTCTCCATCTGCGCATAGGATTCCGCCGCCAATTGTCTGGCAACAGCTATCTGCGCCTGCTCGTCGGCGCGACGCCACTGGATAACTGCGAGCACGGCGAGAACCACTGCGACGATGAAGCCTGCGGCCAATCCGATGATAAATATTTTCCGCCGCCGCTCGATGGCCCGCCGCGCGGCCAGGCTCGCGTCAAGAAACTGGCGCTCAAGCTCGTTCAGCGCGGCCTCGTTGCGCTCGCGCCACTCGACGGCCTGCGCGAGACGCGCGCCACGATACAGAAGGCTCTCATCTTTCGTCGGCTGCCATTCGCGCGCAACTTCGGTCAGGCGGCGCAGGATGCGCAGGCCCGCGCGGTCTTCCTCGATCCATTTCCGCAATCTGGGCCAGCCGCGAATCAGCGCCTCGTGTGACACGTCAACGACTTGCTTGCCAGGCTCTTCGTCCGTGGTCAGCAGGCGCGCATTCGCCATCGCCTGCGTCACGTCCTCGACGGCCCCGCTCTCGCCCGTGCGCGTGACGAGTTCGTCCATCGTCGCGCGGCGGCGCGTGTCCTCCGTCCCTTCGCCGGGCTGCGTCAGGCGGAGCATGATGCGGCGCACGATTGCTTGCTGATCGGCGGTGAACGAGTCGTAGATGGCGTCGGCGCGCTTGGCAATCGCGCCCTGTACGCCGCCGCTCTCGCGGTAGGCTTCGAGCGTCAGGAGGTTCCCGCGCCTGCGCTCCCACAATTCCAGCAGCGCGTGCTCAAGGAGCGGGAGCGCACCCGGCTGGCTCTGTATGTCGTCGAGAATCGTCTCGACCAATCCTTGCTCGAACTCAAGGCCGACGTGCCACGCGGGCTCTTCAATCGCCTGTTTCAAGTTCTCCTCGTCCATCGGGCTGACGAGGAACTGGTTCGCCGCGATGCGTTCCGATAGTTCCGGATAGGCCGCGCACTTTTGATAGAAGTCCGCGCGCAAAGTCAGTACGACCGCGTTGCGCCCGCCGGGGATGAAGGCCGCGTAGAGCAGGTTGGCGAGAAATTGCGAGCGCTCCTTTTCGTCGTCGCAGAGTGTAAAAATCTCCTCGAACTGGTCCACGACCCAGACGACGCGTTCGGACGCGGGGCGCTCCGCCAGCGCGAGCGAGACGGCAAGGTGGAGCGTGCGCTCGTCCGTGTTCATCTCGTCGAGCGTGCGGTTCATGGACTGCTGCGGGTGTAGGCGTAAGAGGTTGGCCGCCATGTTGGCGAGCGGGTGAGCGCCGGGCGTGAAGACGCGAATCGCCCAGGTGTCGCTTTCGGGCAGCACGCCTCTTTTGAGCGCCGGCACGACGCCCGCGCGGACGAGCGAAGACTTGCCGCTGCCCGAAGCGCCGAGGACGGCCAGAAAGCGCGTCGTCTTCAACTTTTCGATGAGGCGCTGGATGTCTGCTTCGCGCCCGAAGAAGAGTTCGGCGTGCTCTTCGTCGAAGGCTTGCAAGCCGCGGTACGGGCACACGTCGTCGCGCTCCTCAATCGGACGTTCGGGTCCGAGCGGCAGCCCCTTGATAGCGTTGATGAGCGACTGAAAGCTGCGCGCGTCTTCGATGCCTTTTCTCAGGTCAACCCAGGTGCGCGTGCTCAGGAAAGGCGGAAGCCCGCTCGTGTCGAAGGGCTCCGGCAGGCCGGGCAACAGCACCAGGAAGACGCGGAAGGCGCGGTCCTTAGCCATGCGGTCAACGGCGAGCTTGTATTCCAGGTCTTCCCAACTGCCTATGCCGTGCGGCCCGACGAAGACCGCGCAGGCGCTTGACGCGCGCAGCCCCTGTGCCAATTCGTCCTGCCAGTCGCCTGCGGGCGTCAGGCACCACTTGTCGAGCCAGGGCTCAAGCTCCGCGCGCTTCAGCTTCTCGGCAATGCGCTCGACCGTGGGCTTCTCACGGCTGTTGTGAGAGAGGAAGACGGCGAAGCGTCCCGTGGGGGTCTCGACAATCGTGGCGGGCGTCTGCTCGGACATGGCCTCCTTTAGAGGAGCACTGGCTGAGGCATAAGTTACACCGTGGCCCACACGAGCGTAAAGTTTTTTCTATATCGGTTTGCAATTGAGTGCAGGTTAAAGAAAAACATCTCACGCCAAGACGCCAAGGCGCAAAGAAAAGCGCGCAAAGCGAAGAAGCCTTCAACCTCTTGGCGGTCTTCTTGGCGGCTTGGCGTCTTGGCGTGAGACTTTCTCTGGCTCACACTCAATTGCAAGTGGCTATAAGAGAAGGGAAAAACAGAAGGCAGATACATCCCGGAGGGATGTGGGAGATTAGCCGGTGGCAAGACCCTTCCCGGTGGTTTCACTGCCTACTGCTTTCCGCCTTCTGCCTTCCGCTTGCCGCCTTCTGTTTTTCTTCGAGCACGGCGCGGGCGATGGCGAGTTGGGCGTTGGCGCGCGGGGCCTCGGCCGTGAAGCTCTTGGTGGCTTCGATGGCGCGGTAGAGGTCGTCCTTGGCGAGCCCGCGGAAGAGTCCGGGCAGGTCGAAGTCGGTCGCGTTCGTGTTCTGCATGACGACGCCGTTGCGGTAGCGTAGCGTGATGGACAGGCGCGCGTCCTCGCCAGTGAACCCTTCGGCGGAGTTGCCGGCCCTGACCACGTCCGAGATCAACTCCCAGGCGCGCGCGCGGTCCGTCTCCAGGAAACCTTTCGTGACGGCGACGAGCGCGCGCGGCCTGTCCGCCTCGCTGCCCCCTATCCGACGAGCCTCTGTGGCAGCCTCTTCGAGCAGTTCGAGCGAGCGGGCGCGGTCGGTCTTCATCAGGAATCGTGCCACCTGCGTCAAGCCCCAGACGCGCTGTATGTGCGTCAGTTCGCCGTTGCGCGCGATGC
>DATFCB010000237.1:0-2017 GCA_035253525.1 Pyrinomonadaceae bacterium
GTTCGAGACGGCCGCCAGTTCGTCAATCTGGCCCGAGAGGCGCTGCGAATTCTGCTCGACCTGCTCGATGCGTCCCTCGGCAGAGCCGACGCGCGTCTCAACCGGGTCAACGCGCGATTCGACCGTGCGCGCCACTCTCAGATCGGAGTTCGAGAAGCGGATTTTGTTGGCGACCAGTTCGCCGTTGGAGGAGCCGCGCCCCTCAACCTCTACGTTGAGGCCGCGAAGGATGGCGGTGACGCCGTAGCGCGTGCCGCCGCCGAAGAAGCCGCCCTTGGACTTGACGCTCGTCGTGTCGGTCAGGCGGACGACCGTGTCCACGCCGTTCATGTCGCGGACGACGAAGGTGTCTGCATCGCGGCGCACGACCACGCCTTCGACCTTCATCTTCTGCCCGTCGGCGACGGTGCGGACGTTACCTTGCTGCATCACGCTGGTCGGAGGCTTAATCGAGGCCGGCGTCTGGTTGACGCTGGAATCCGGGCCTGCCTGGGCCAGGGCCGCGGAAGCCGCCGCGATGACGAGGGCGAAAGCGAGAAAGAATTTTCCGAAGGGTCGGGAATTGTCAGCACTCATATCTTTTTAACTCCATATCAGCGGGGCCGGATTCGGTCGGGCTGCCCGCAAGTTAAGGCGACAATGCCGGACGGTGGGGACGACCCGTTTGCCGCAAGCCGCAGGTTAAAATTAATTCGCACACCAAAAGTCCGCGCCTGTAAACGGGACGGCCGCGAACTCCAGCAATTGCGAGGTGTCTCGAACCTGTAACGATGAACTTGATCGTCTGAAGGCGAATATTAATGAACAATCAGGGGAAGTCAAGCACCTCGCGGACGAAAACAGCCCGTGAGACCTCCCGCAAGCGCTAAATTAGATAATCGCTACCGGAATGCAACGAAAAGCAGTGGTCAGTGGTCGGTAGTCAGTGGTCAGTTAAAGACAGGAAGGCAGCGAGCGTGATTAGCCCGTCTGCCTTCTTTCTTTTGTTCTTAACTGACCACTGACCACTGACCACCGACCACTGCTTCCTCTCACACTTGGAACTCGCCCTTCTCCAAAATCTCCTTGACGTAGCCGAGGAACTTTTCGGCGTCCGAGCCGTCAATGATGCGGTGGTCGAAGGTGAGTGCGAAGTAGGCCATCTGGCGAATCGCTATCAGGTCGTCGCCGTCGGGACTGGTGATGACTTTGGGGCGCTTCTCGATTGCGCCGACGCCGAGGATGGCGACTTGCGGCTGGTTGATGATGGGCGTGCCGAAGAGGCCGCCGAAGACGCCTGGGTTGGTGATGGTGAACGTGCCGCCCGCGACCTCGTCCGGCTTCAACTGCTTGGCGCGCGCGCGGTCGGCCAGATCGTTCGCGGCCCGCGCGAGTCCCGAAATCGAGAGGTCGTCGGCGCGCTTGATGACTGGCACAATTAATCCCCAGTCGAGGGCGACGGCCATGCCCAGATTGATGTCGCGCTTGTAGATGATCTGGTCGCCCGAGACCTGCGCGTTGAAGACCGGGAACTTGCGAATCGCGCTCGTGATGGCCTGGAAGATGAACGGCATGAAGGTGAGCTTCGTGCCGGTGCGGTCCTGAAAGTCGCGCTTGTGTTGATCGCGCAGGCGCGCGATTCTGGTCATGTCAATCTCGTAGACGGTCGTGACGTGCGCGGAGGTGCGCCGCGACATGGTCATGTGCTCGGCAATCTTCTTGCGCATGACGCTCATCTGCTCGACGCGGTCTTCCGCACCGGGAGTCACGACGGGCGGAGCCTGGACCGGCGGCGCGGACGGCGAAGGTGCGGCCGTCTGTGACGAAGCCGCAGCGGCCCCCTGCATGGCCTCCTGTGGCGTCATCATCGCGCCGGATTCGATGAAGCTCAGGATGTCGTTCTTGGTGACGCGGCCGCTCATCCCTGTGCCTTCGAGGCGCGAGATGTCTATGCCGTGCTCGCGGGCTATGTTGCGCACGAGCGGGCTAGACTTGGTGCGGCGCAACTCCTCTGCGGTCTGCTCGCGCCCGTTCCCGC
>DATFCB010000238.1:0-6359 GCA_035253525.1 Pyrinomonadaceae bacterium
GCCGACTGGCCGGCTGGCACTGACGTTCTACGTCGCTAGGAAGATTCCGCTCGCGGGGCTGCGCGCAGACGAGGCCGTGCCGCCGGCTCTGCCCGAAGGGGTCGGCGGCGCGAGCCCCATCCCGACTGACGTTAAGGCCATCGGCCGCATACGGCTTGAAGTCAATGCCGTGCGCAATCCCATACAGCCCGGCAACAGCGTCGCACACGTGAGCGTTGAGGCCGGGACGCTCGGCGCATTCGTCAAAAAGGACGGCCGTCTGATGATGCTCAGCAACAGCCACGTCCTCGCCGCGAGCGGCACGGCCGCCAGAGGTGACGCCATCCTTTATCCGGGCAGGCACGACGGCGGCGTGGAGCCGGACGACCTGGTGGCGAGGCTCGCGGACTTCGTGAAGTTCGAGGCCGGCGGAGATTTCGTGAACCGCGTGGACTGCGCGATTGCAGAGCCGGTCGAAGCGCGTTTGGCCCAAATCAGGGAGGAGATTAAGTGGGTGGGACTGCCCGCGGGAAGAATCAAGCCGCAGCGCGGGATGAACGTGACGAAGGTCGGGCGGACGACCGGGCGCACGAGCGGGCGCGTTCTCGACGTGAACTTTCGCACGGTCGTCTTCTATCCGGGCGTCGGCGAGATAGGTTTCATTGACCAGGTGCTCTGCACACGCTACACGCAGGCGGGCGACTCGGGCGCGCTCGTCATGGACAAGGAGACGGGCAAGGCCGTCGGCCTGCACTTCTCCGGCTCAGAGCCGGAGGGTGAAGCGAGCGGCAGCAGCATCTTCAACCCCATCGGCGAGGTATTGAAAGCCCTCGGCGTCACGCTCGTCGTCCGGCGGCGCGCGGAGAGGTAACCGTCATGGCGAGCGAGAAAGAGGCGAATCGCGCGCGCGACGAGCACTCGGATTTTCTCAGGCGGCTCGGCGCACACTCCATCGCCGTGTACGAGATCGAGAGGCGCGGAGAAAAGAGCTTCGCCGTCGTCGCCCTCTTCGCGCGCAAGCCTGCTGTGCCAATTCCCGAAACTCTGGAAGTCACGAGCGGCAAACGAAAGCTCGCCGTCCCGCTCGTCGCACAGGTCATGAAAATGCCTTCGCCCGAATAGCCCGACTACTATCCATTCCAGATTATCTTTTCGATGCCATCGGCCGCTTACTGTTTTTGTGCCAACTACGGGGCCGCTCCTGCGAGGCTTGTGACGTTCGAGCCATCCGCGTTCATCACGTAGATAGAGTCAGGCCCGTCGCCGTCTGAGGTGAAAGCGATTCTTCTGCCGTCCGGCGACCAGACGCCCGCGCGCTCGGTCGCACGCGTGTTGGTCAGACGCCGCACGTTCCTGCCGTCCGCGTCCATGACGTACAACTCTGTGTTGCCATCGCGGTCGGAGGTGAAAGAGACCTTTCGATTGTCCGGCGACCAGAACGCGGCATTGTCGTTGTAGTCTGTGGTGGTGAGCCGCCGCACGTCGCTCCCGTCCGGCTTCATCGTGTAGAGCTGGTTCTTGCCCGTGCGGTCGGAATAGAAGAGCAGCCGCTTGCCGTCGCGCGACCAGTTCGGAACCTGGTCGTTGGCCTCGCCCGGCGTGATGACGCGAAAGTTACTGCCATCCGCTTTCATCATGCAGATGCGCCATTTCGCGTCGTCCTTGAAATCATTACTCGCGCGCCACTGAAAGACGATGCTCTTCTCGTCCGGCGAATAAATGGGCACGCCCGCGAAGCCTTTCAGGTTTGTCAGCCGCACGACGTTCGAGCCGTCCGCGTTCATCACATAAACGTTCGTGTCCACGCCGTTGGCGCGCGGCGACTGAAACACTATTCTCCGCCCGTCGCGCGAGAAGTACGCATGTGCGTCCCGCCCCGGCGCGCGCGTCAGCCGGACGATGTTCGAGCCGTCCGCGTTCATCACGTAAAGCTCCATATCGCCGTCGCGGTCCGAAGTGAATACGATTTTCTTCCCGTCGTGCGACCACTGCGGGAACGAATTATTCGGCGCGGGCCGCTCTCCCTGCGCCCTCGCGGCGTGCGCCCACGCGCAGCCGATGACCGCGCACCAGATTATTACTCTCCGACCCGACTTCATCTACGAATCTCTCTCAAGCGCCCGCGCGCGGATTTGAGCTTTACTTGAGAATAGTACGAGGTCATTTCCGAGTTGTTCCCTGACCCACTAATTTTTGGGCAAGTTAAATATCGCATCACTGATCGCCAGGTTATTCTTAACCTCCGTATGCTTCATGACGATAGTCATGTCGCTCTGAATAGCGCGTTGGCCGTACGCCAGCTTGATCCCGTCAATTTCCCTGTAATCGTCGTAGTACTGTATATCGGTCGTTATCTTGCCCTTACTATTCTCGCTGCTGGTGTCGCGCCGGACGAGGATTCCGCTGCGGACATTGAAGTAGAGCTTTTCCGGCAGCTTCTCGCCGAAGCGCGTGGCCTCGACCACATACGCCTGCGCCCCCTCTACTTCCTCGATCCCTGTCACCCTGGCGTTTCTGAAGTGCTGCCTGAAGTTCAGATATTTGTAGAAATCAGAGTCCCGCCTGCTGGTCGCCTGTTTCGCGGGCGGGTCATATTGGGCCGCGTTTTGCTGAGACTGATTCCAACTCATCTGACCGTCGAAGCCGCTTTTAAATTCAGTCCCCGCGAGCCGTATGATGACTAAACTTTTAGCTGGAGCCTTCAAGTAGGCTTCGTAAGTACCCTTGCCGCCCGTCGTCGTCACTTCGATTGTTCCGGCCGTGTATTGAGTTTTGATTCTCAGCCACGCAGCCCTCCCGCCTATGGCCCGGATGAAGCGTTCGATAACCTGACTGGCAGTCGGCGTTCGGCCCTGCCGGTTGCTCTTGAAATTAGCGCTCCGAGCAGAAGCCTTCGGGCACGGCGCTACCACACAGAGGATGATAAGTGTCAGAGTCAATTTATGGCGCAGGCGCATATAAACTTGAGACTCCCTTCTTTGATGGCGGAATCATAAATCAGGAAACAGCCTGACGCCCAGCAGCACCGCCGCCCCTACGCGACATACTTAATGCGAAGAGCTAAACCACATCGTAGCGTTTCAGTTTGCGGTAGAGCGTGGAGAGATCAATGCCGAGGATGTTGGCGGCGCGGGCCTTGTCCTGGTTGACGGCGGCGAGGGTCTCGAAGATGTGGCGGCGCTCGATCTCTTCAAGGGTGGGGCGGAGGCCATCCGGGTCGCGCATCGGCGTGGGGCTGGCGGCGTCGCGGACGCGGGGCGGGAGACTGTCCAAGTCAATTGCATCGTTACTCAGTGTGAAGGCGCGTTCTATCGCGTTCTGTAGCTCGCGGACGTTGCCGGGCCAGTGGTAGTTAATCAGGGCGGAGAGCGCGGCGGGCTCGATTGGCTTCTCCTCGCGCTGCTGCTCGCGGGCCGTGCGCGTGATGAAGCTGCGGGCCAGGAGCGGGATGTCCTCGCGCCGCTCGCGCAAGGGGGGCAGATAAAGCTCTATCACGTTGAGACGGTAGAAGAGGTCTTCGCGGAAGCGCCCTTCGGAAACTTCCTTCTCCAAATCGCGGTTGGTCGCACAGATGATGCGCGCGTCGAACTGTATGGCGGCGCTTGAGCCGAGGGGCGTGACTTCGTGCTCTTGCAACGCGCGCAACAGTCTCACCTGCATCGCGGCGGAAATCTCGCCGACTTCGTCAAGGAAAACTGTGCCACCTTCGGCCGAGCGGAAGAGGCCGAGCTTGTTCGTCACGGCCCCCGTGAACGCGCCCTTCGTGTGGCCGAAGAGTTCACTTTCGAGCAGAGTCTCTGGAATCGCGCCGCAGTTGACGGCGACGAAGGGGCGCTCCGCGCGCGGGCTGTTGTGATGAATGGCGCGGGCGATCAACTCTTTGCCCGTGCCGCTCTCGCCCTGAATCAAGATGTTAGTGCTCGTCGGGGCGACCTTCTCGACGAGGCGGAAGACAGCTTGTAAGGCCGTCGAAGTCCCTATGATTTCTGAAAAACTGTAGCGGCGGTCCAACTCGCGGCGCAGGTGACGGTTCTCGCGGAAAAGCTCGCGCTGACGCAGGGCGTTCTTGACGGACTGTAAAAGGTCTTCGTTGACGAAAGGCTTCGTGACGTAATCGTAAGCGCCCTTGCGCAGCGCGGCGACCGCGGAGTCAACGGACGAGTAGGCGGTCATCACTATGACGAGCGCTTCCGGGTCAACGCTCTTGAGGTGGTCTAGGAGCGCGAGGCCATCCATCCCGGCCATGCGTATGTCTGTGAGCGTGACGGCGACCTCTTCGGCAGCGAAACGCTCAAGCGCTTCCTCGGCGCTCGCGGCGGCCGCAACGCTGTAGCCAGCCTCTTCGAGCAGTCGCGTCAGGATGGCGCGCATCAGGTCTTCGTCTTCGGCAATCAGGATGAGCGGTGAAGTTTTCATGTCCGGGTAGATTAGTCGGAAAGTAAGTCGCACGCAAAGTCGCAAAGAAAGCACGCAAGCTGAGCAGTCACTCAACGTCTTCGCGGTCTTCTTTGCGACTTTGCGCCTTCGCGTGAAATTCTTTAACGGGCAGTCGTACGCTGACGCACGTGCCGCGCCCGTCGTTCGGCGAAATGTCTATGCGACCGCCGTGCGCCGTGACGATGCCGTAGCAGACGGCGAGGCCGAGCCCTGTGCCTGAGCCAGCAGGTTTCGTCGTAAAGAACGGGTCGAAGACGTGCGCGCGGTGTTCGGGCGCAATGCCTGAGCCTGTGTCTTTAATCTCGACGCACACCTCGCCTGCCGTTTGGTCGTAGCGCGTTTCGACTTGAAGCTCACCGCCGTCGGGCATGGCGTCGCGAGCGTTCAAGAGGAGATTGAGGAATACCTGCTGAAGCTGGCCCGCGTCGGCCTGAATCAAGGGAGCTTCCGGTGCGGTCACGCTCGTCACGCGCAGGCGCTGAAAGCCTTTGTCGAAGCCGGCCAGGCGCAGGGTAGCAGTGACGGCAGCGTTGATGTCGAGCGGGGCGCGCTCGGGCGGGCGCGTGCGTGCAAACTCCATCATGTCGCGCAAGACCTGCGTGATGCGCGCGATCTGCTGCGAGATGAGCCGCAGCATCTCGACTGCCTCCGCGTCCCCCGCGTAGCGCGTTTGCAGAATCTGCACGAGCGATGAGATGGAGGCTAAGGGGTTATTGACCTCGTGAGCGACGCCTGCGGCGAGCGTGCCGGCGGCGGCAAGCTTTTCGGTTCGGATTAAGTGCTCGTTGAGGCGGCGCAATTGCTCTATGTCGGCGCGCATCTTCCGGCTCATCTCGTTGAAGGAGGCCGCGAGCAGGCCCATCTCGTCGTTGCTTTCGAGCGCCACTTCCGTCCCGTAAGCCCCGCCCGCGACCTCCACGGCCGCCTCGGTCAGTCTTCGTACGGGGCGCGAGATGGTGCGTATGATGAGGGCGACCAGAATCAAATTTGGCACAAGCGCCGAGACGACGCTGAAGACCAGGTAGCGCCGCCAGGCTTCGACGCTCGGCCCCTCATTGAAGCTCCACCAGACGATAGGGATTTGCAGGAGCGCGAAGCTCAGGACGGCGACCGCCGCGATTGAGAGCGCGACCTTGTAGGCGACGGGGAAGAGGCGAAACTGGTCCAGGGCGGATTGGAGCGAGAAGAGCTTGAAGTTCGAGATGGCGTAGGCGAAGACGAGCACGCCGGGGACGACGAAGAGCGAGCCGACTTTCAGAAACGAGTAGACCTGAAAGAGCGGGAGCACGTTGTTGGCGAGCGTGTTGAGCGCGACCGTGATGGCGAGCGCCCAGAGGATTGCGCCCGTCTGCTTGCCCCACAGTTGGCCTCGGTAGCGGCGGTATTTGGTGTAGAGCAGGTAGAAGCCGTAACCCATCACGCCGTAAGCGTAGAGGCCGAAGGCGTAGGCGAGCGGCGTCAGTCTGATGCCGAACTCCGTGCCCGTGAAGCCGACCCTCTCCCACATCCACCCGGCGAGCACGGCCGGAATCAGGACCGCGCCGGGCGCGAAGATGACGAGCGCGCGCCGCCACGGCACCGGCCTATTTTCGGGAAAGACCCAGGCGAAGACGACGAGCGTGTATTGCAGAAAGAGCGAGATGACGAAGCTCGCGCCCGCCCACAAAGGGGCCGCGCGGTCGTTCGCGTAAAACCCCCAGAGCGCTATGTCCTTGATCGTCCAGAGGGCCAGGCAGGCGACGAAGGCCGCGAACGTCTGGTGCGTGCGGCTGCGCGGCGCGGCCACGAAGACGTAGAAGCCGAGCAGCACAATCAGGAACAGCGAGAGCAGCAGCAGGGCCAGAAGCATGAGAGAGTGATAAGTGATAAGTGATAAGTGATAAGAAAGAGCTTTTCACTCATCACTTATCACTGCTTTTACAGAATCAGCGCGGTGATGAACA
>DATFCB010000239.1:0-5175 GCA_035253525.1 Pyrinomonadaceae bacterium
AGCCTCGTCGGTCTTGCAGTGACGGACGAAGTCTTCGAAGAGTTGCCGGCCCATGCGCAGATAAGAGGCGTCTCTGGTCAAACGGTGCAGGTAGTAAGTGGACTCAACAATCTCCGGCCGCAAAGGGTAGCCGGGGTCGCCGACCTGCATCGTGCGGTAATTTATCTCTTCGGGCTCGATGCCGTGCTGCCGCCACATCTTGAAGGAAGAGGCTTGCAGGCGACGCGCGCGTTTGAGGTCGCCCGAAAGCGCGAGCATGGCGGGAAAGAAGGCGTCGAGCGCGCCGTACATGCTCGCCGTGCGCCGGCCCGTCAGCATGTCCGCGTGGCCGTACCAGAGGTCTGTGCCAATTTCGTCGGCCAGATACTTGTTGACGGCAGTGATGCTTTCGAGCCACATGCGCCGGCAGTCCTCATCATCGAAGAGCAGCCAGCACTTCAATAGATACTCGTAATAAGAATCTATCTCAGCGCTGACGTGGCTGTCCTTGTTCGTCCACTCGCCCGTCTCGACGTTTATTCTCTGCCCGACGAGGCCGATTGCGGAGCGGCGCTTGAAAATCTCCACCAGAGCGCGCTTGGCTTTGTCATAGAAGAGAGGCTTGTTTGTCAGCCTGGCGAGAGCGCCGAACTCTACGAGCAGAGTCCCTGCTTCGGCCGGGTTGGTCTCTGCGCCGCGAACTTTGCCCGTCTTGAGATTGACGTACCTGTAAGGCAGGCCCGTCGGCGACTCGAAGGCGGGCAACAGTCTGGTCCCAAGGTCTTCGGCCAGCGCGAGCAGACGCCTGTCGCCCGTCAACTGGTAACTGGAGAGCAGCCCGCCCAGAAGCCGTATCGTGATCTCAAAGTTTTTGACGTAAATGTCCTTGTCGAAGGAGAGGCTCATGAGGATGAGTTCCTTCGTGCGCCGCGCCTCGCCTTTCAGATTCATCAGGATTAGTGTGTCGAGCGCGTCAACGGGCGTCATATAAAGAGACTGCTCGTACCAGTCGTGCGCCTTCTTGCTGAGCGGCCGCAAATCGTCGTGGCCCCACGCGTATTTCACATAACCGCGCCATGCGTGCAGGAACTCAGCGCGGACCCGGCGTGCGAGTCCTCGCCCGTCAACTCTTCCCTGAGACAGAGCGACGGGCGCAGTTAGAAATGAAAAGAGCAACAGAAGCGCCGTTATTTGAGGTCTGACTTTCATGTTCAAGCTACCGATTGACGCAACCCCTTTGCGTCTTTGCGCCTTGGCGTGAAATACAGTCTCAGGCAAAGGCGCAAAGACGCAAAGAGTTGAGCTTAGGTTTTGGATCGCACTTTTTCTGGTTTGTTCCTTATCTCGTCGAGAGCGCGGCCGAGCCTGTCTAAGCCTTCCTTCAGCGCGTCGGTGTCGCCGCCGATGCCGATTCTGAAATGCTCTGGCCGCTCGAAGAATCTTCCGGGCACGACGGACGTTTCGTACTTCGCGGCCAGCACCGCGCACAACTCGTCCGCGCTCCCGCGCTTCAAGCGCGGGAAAGAGACTGTGCCAAACTTGTGCGGCAGCCAGTCAAGGTCGTCGCGCGAGGCGAGGAAGGAGTTAAGCAGACGCGCGTTGGTCTCAAGGAGAGAGCGCGCCCAGGCCGCGATTTCGTCCAGCTGTTCGAGCGCGACGCAACTCAGAAGCTCTGCCGCGTGCGCCGGGATGACGCCGAACAGATCGTTGAGCCGCCACATCCTGTGTGCCAATTCCGGGCTCGCCAGAACCCACCCGCAGCGCAGCCCGCTCAAGCCGTAGACCTTCGTCAGGCTGTTGGTCGTCAGAAACACGTCGCCCAGGTGAAAGGCCGACGGCGGCGCGTCTTCGAAAAGCGTTTCGAGATAGACCTCGTCAACGAGCACCCGCGCGCCCACGCCGCGCGCCACTTCGCCTAAATGTTTGAGCGCGTCCTGACCGGCGAGCGCGCTCGTGGGATTATGCAGGTTACTCAAGACTATGAGACGCGTGCGCGCGCTAAGGCCGCGTTCCACCGCACTCGCGTCGAGCGCGAAGCCGTCCTCCGCTTCCCGCGCGAAGCGCTTCACAGACGCGCCCAGATATTGGGCCACCGCGAGGAGCGGCCCGTAAGTCGGCTCCTCTATCAACACCTCGTCGCCCGGCTCCAACACGGCGGCCATCGCCAGGTGATTAGCCATTGACGTGCCCGTCGCCGCGACGACGCAATTGGTCGCGACACGACACTTCGCGGCCAGGGCCGCCTGTAGCGGCTCGTAACCGTAAAAGCTCTGGCCGCTCAATTCAAGGTCCGTGATTCTGACGGGGAGTTTTGCGAGCGGGTAATTCCTGAGCCCGCTCGTCGCCAGGTTGAACCGCGCCTGCGAGCGCGTCTTGGCCCACTCCATGTAGGGAGAACTCATCACGCGCCGGAGCGTCATACGCGCCTCCGCGAACGCCAGAAGAAGTAGACGGGCACGCCCGCCGCGACTATCCCCAGACCGATGACGCTGTTGGCCGGGTACTTGTAAATGGTGCTGAGCACGATCAACGCGCACGCGGCGACGAACAGGGCTGTCGTCACGGGATGGCCGGGAACGCGCATGTATGTCTCCGTCTGATTCGTGCCGGAGACGGCCCTCCGGCGGAAGATGAAGAGCGAAGCCGCCGTCAGGCCGAAGCAGATGAAATCAACCGAGACCACGTAGTTGAGTATCTGCCCGTACGTGCCGGAGAGCGCTATCACGACGGCGAGCGCGCCTTGCAGGGCAATCGCCACGACGGGCACGCGCGTGCGCGGGTCTAGTCTCGCCACGCCTTTGAAGAAGAGCCCGTCCTCGGCCATAGCGAAATAGACGCGCGGCGCGGTCAGCATCCCCTGGCTCAAAAAGCCCAGCGTCGAAATGCTGATGCCGATGGCGATGAACGTCGCCCCGCGCGCGCCGAACGCCTGGCGCATCACGGACGAGGCTGGCGTCTCGGTCGCGGCCAACCCGTCGGAGCCCAACGCGTAGAGGTAGACGAAATTGGCCGCAAGATAAAGCAGGACGACGCCGCCTGTGCCAATTAACAATCCGCGCGCGAGGTCGCGCCGTGGGTCGCGCATCTCGCCCGCGACGAAGCTGGCCGTCTGCCACCCACCGTAGGCGAACATCACGGGCGTCATCGCGGCCCCCATCGCCGTCAGTAAGTCGAACGCGACAGGACGGTCAAGAATTGGGCCAGAAACCCCGCGCGGCGTGGCGGTGAAAAAGAGGCCGCACAGGACGAGCGCCGCGAGCGCCAGAATTTTTAGCACCATCAGGCCGTTCTGCACGCTGCTCCCGGCGCGCACGCCCAGGCAGTTGACGGCTGTCAGCAAGGTGAGCGCCGCCACAGCTATCGTCCAGTCGGGAACGCCTACGCCCGTGACTTCGAGAAAGTAACGCGAGAAGGTGATGGCGACCGCAGCCATCCCGCCCGTCTGCACGACGAGCAGCAAGGCCCAGCCGTACATGAAGGCGACGGACGGGTGGTAAGCCTCGCGCAGGTAGGCATACTGTCCCCCGACCTGCGGGCAGCGGTTGACCAGCTCCGCGTAGATGAACGCGCCCGCGAGCGCGATTAACCCGCCGACGAGCCACGCCCCCAGGATGAGGAAGGGCGTGTGAACCTGTCGCGCGACGAGGTAAGAGTTCATGAAGATGCCCGACCCGATGATGCCGCCCATGACGATCATCGTCGCGTCGAACAGCCCCAGCCGCCGCGCGAGTCGGACGGACGTGCCCGAAGCCCCCTCGCCCTTCTCTTTGTGAGAATTCATCAGTGGTCGTTGCAGTGACTTGGCGCAAGAATTTTAAGGAGCGCCCAAGATTAGCACATCTCTGGCGGCGCGAACCTCCCTAAGTTGACTCGCCGAAAAAAGCTATTGAAATAAATTTGGCCCGCATGCTATTTCTTATTTTAGCGTTGCCACAGTGGTTTAACGCGGGTTCTCGTTAGTGTTCAATCTCGCGTTCACCTGAGTAACCTGCCCGACTGAGCGCCTGATTTGCCCGGAAAACATCGGCTCTGATTGATCCTTCACGATCTCCCACGGCCTACGTCTGTCTAACCCTTACCCTCATACGAAGAGGAGAAAGAGATTTTTATGTTCCCCCCACGCAAGACTGCCCCCTCATACTCTGTTTTCAAACTCGCCGCGCTCTTCAGACTGCTCGCCCTCGGCGTCGTCTTGATAGCGGTCGGCCACGCGGCCAGGGCTTCGGGCACGTTGATTCCCGCGCCCTCGCGCGTGGACATGGTTTACGACTCGGCACGCGACACCCTTTACATCACGAGCGGGACTTCCGTCCTGCGCTATCAAATTGGCACAGACACTTTCCTGACGCCCTTTGAACTCGGCGGCAGCCTGAGAGGCATAGACCTCTCGCCTGACGGCAACACGCTGGCCGTCGCGGACAAGACACGTTCGGCCACCGAAGTCTGGATTCACCTGGTGGACTTAACCACCGGCGTGAGCCGGAAGGTCACGTTCCCGCGCGCCTCCGGCGAGGGCGGCACGTTCACAGTGGCCTTCGGGAACGACGGCGCGGTCCTCGTCACCTCGACGTACGAAGGCTCCGGCTGGGTCCCTATGCGGCGGCACGACCCGACGACGGGGGCGACGAGCGTCGTCGCTTCTTCGGTCAACCAGAACTCCATGCTGGCCCCGAGCGGTGACCGCGGCGTTATAGGCTTTGCCGAGAGCAACAGCAGCGACGGCCCGTTCGGCAGGTACAGAGTCGGCGACGGGGATTTGCTGCGCAAGTCCGGGTACACGGACGGGACAAGCTGGTTCAACTACGAGATGGGCGCGAACCGCGACGGCACGCAGTACGCCATCCCGACCTACGGCGGCACATTCATCTGCGACGCGGACCTGCGAAAAATCAGGACCGTGGGCCAGTACGCGGGGCCGCAGCCCGTCGGCGTCGTTTACCATCCGGTCTATGACCTGGTCTATTTCGCCTGGGCCGGCAGCACACAGGTCCGCGCGTTCGAGACGACCTCTTTCACGCAGGTGGACGCCTATGATTTCGAGCACACCTTCGCGCACACGGGCAACACGGCCTTCACTCAAGGCCGGCTGAAGATTTCGGGCGACGGCTCGCTGCTGTTCGCGACCGTGAATGGCGGCGTGCGCTACCTGCGCCTGTACGCGCCGCTTACAGCCGACAACCAGGAGGTCGTCAGGGA
>DATFCB010000240.1:0-2918 GCA_035253525.1 Pyrinomonadaceae bacterium
GAGTAGCCCGGATTTTTTCGCCCGCTGTTTTTATCTTCTTCCTCGTGCCGGTCCTTGCAAGTCACCAGAACCAATGATCGGGCAGACAGTCTCACATTACCGCATCCTGGAAAAGCTCGGCGAGGGCGGGATGGGCGTTGTCTACGCCGCCGAGGACACACACCTCGGCCGCCGCGTCGCCATCAAGTTTCCGACCAGCACCACGGGCGAGCACAACTTCCGCGCGCGCTTCCTGCGCGAGGCGCGCGCCGTCTCCACGCTCACGCACCACCACATCGCCGCCGTCTACGATTACGGCGAGACTGAGAAAAGTGACGAAGGCCGCGGCCGGCCCTTCATCGTCATGGAACTGGTCAAGGGAACGCGCCTCGCTGACCTGATGCACGAAGGCCGCCTCACCTTGAAGCACGCCGTCCGAATCGTCGCGGACGTTGCCGAGGCGCTCGCAGAGGCGCACCATCACGGCGTCGTTCACCGCGACATCAAGCCCTCGAACGTGCTGGTCAACGAGCGCGGCGACGTTAAGGTCTTGGACTTCGGTCTCGCCAAGCAGCTCAACGAAGAGCCGTATCACGCGACCGACCCGAACGCGCAGACGCAACTGGCGACGCAGACGCGCAGCGGGGCCGTCGTCGGGACCCCGCTCTATCTCTCGCCCGAGCAGGCCAGGGGCGGCGCGGTTGACGGGCGCTCGGATTTGTTTGCGCTCGGCGCACTCCTCTACGACTGCATCTCGGGCAAGCCAGCGTTCAGCGGGGCGGGCGTGTTGGAAATCGCGGGCCAGGTCTTGCACGTCAACCCGCCGCCGCCCTCGCGCGTCAACCCCAGGGTTCCGCCCGCGCTCGACCGCAGCGTGATGAAGGCGCTCGCGAAAAAGCCGGAGGCGCGTTACCAGTCGGCCGCCGAGATGCTGGCAGACCTGCGGGCCGTCCAGGAGAATCTGGACGACCGCGAAGCGCACCGCACGGAGCGTCTGGCCTCTCCGGGGACGAGGCATTCAAGCACGCTGACGACGCTGACCGACGCGCTCAAGCGGCCCAGGCTCTCGCTTCGATTCATGCTGCTCGTCGTCGCGCTCGGCGTCGTCGCCGTCCTCCTGATGATGTACTGGCTGCGCCCCGCTCCCTACCAGCCTTCGGCCGAGGCGCGGCGCTGGTACGACACGGGCGCGGAGGCGCTGCGCGACGGGCTCTACCATCAGGCGAGCAAGGCGTTCGAGCAGGCGATTGCCTCAGACGACAAGTTCGCGCTGGCGCACGCGCGCTACAGCGAGGCGCTGATGGAGTTGGACTACGTTGACCGCGCGAAGGATGAGCTCTTGAAGGTCAGCGCGCTGACCCCGGACAGGGACGCGCTCCCGGAGTCCGAAGCGTTCTACCTGGACGCCGTTACGGCCACTGTCCGGCGCGACTTCGCGGCGGCCGTAGAGGCTTACGACGGCCTCGCGCGCCTGTCACCCAACGAGCCGCAGGTTTACGTTGACCTCGGCCGCGCCTATGAGAACAACGGCGATACGAAGAAAGCCCTTGAGAGTTACGTCAAGGCCACGTCGCTCGACCAACAGTACGCGACCGCCTACGTGCGCGCAGGCGTTCTCTACGGGCGGCAGCAGGAGGCCGCGAGCGCGGCGTCCGCTTTCGACCGTGCCGACCAGATTTATCAGGCGCTCGGCAAAATCGAGGGGCGCGCAGAAGTCGCCTACCAGCGCAGCGACCTCTTCATACGCGCGGGGCAGAGCGCGGAGGCGCGACGCCAGGCTGAGCAGGCGCTTGACCTCGCGCGGACGATCAATAACCAGCCGCTGCAAATCAAGACGATGTTGCATCTCGCCTTCATCCTGCGGCACCAGGGCGAGTCGGAGCGCGCTGAGAAGTTCGTCGCCGAGGCGGTCGAGGTGGCGCAGGCCAGCAACATGGAGACTCTGGTGGCGCGCGCCCTGACGGACCTCGGCAGCGTCTTTTTCCTGCGCGGCGAGTACGCGGACGCCGAGAAGTATTTCCGGCAGGGGCTTGAAATGGCCCGGCGGCACAAAGCGTCGCGCACGGAGGCCCGCGCGTTGTTCATGCTGGGGAGCCTGCGCGAGCAGCAGGGCAACGCCGAAGAGGCCCTGCTCTACGTCGAGCAGTCGCTGCCCTTTTTTCAGCAGGGGGGCTACCGCAGAGAGATCATGAACTCTCTGATTCTGCTCGGCCGAATCAATCGCATCAAGGGCGATTACGACGCGGCGCTCGAAGCCTACCGGCAGCAGCTTGAGTTGGCCGAGAAATCGAATGACCAGCGGCAGAAGATGCTCTCGCTCGAAGGAACTGGCACAGTTCTCTTCCAGCAGGAGCGCTACCCGGAAGCTCTCAATCACTTCGAGCAGGAGTACGTCATTAGCAAGTCGCTGGGCAGCCCGATGATAATCGTCTACGCCCTGGTCGAGCGCGCCAATGTCCTCTCCCAGATGGGGCGTGACAAAGAGGCACGCCCGCTGCTGGACGAGGCGCTTGGCCTGGCGAACGGTCCCGAAGGGCGGAACAAGTCGCTGCTGGCCTTGATTCATCAAAGCAACGCCGAAATGGCCTTGAGCCAGCGGCTCTTCCCTCTAGCCAAAGAGCAGAGCAAACAGGCGCTGGCGCTTGAGCCCGCGCAGACTGATACGGCGTTTGACGCGAAGCGCGCAGAATGTCTGGCGCTCGCGCTCTCTGGCTCCGCACGCGAGGGGCAGACCGCGTGCGAGGAAGCGCTGGGGATGGTGACCCGCTCGAAAAATCCCTGGCTCATCTCCCGCGCGCAACTGGCCCTGGCGGAGGCGCAGCTCGCGGACAATGATGCGCGGGGCGCGCTCGCCAACGCGAAGGCGGCGCAGGAGAGCTTCGCGCGCCTGGGCCAGCAGGCTTCCGAGTGGCGCGCGCTGCTCGTGGCGGCGCGCGCCG
>DATFCB010000241.1:0-2486 GCA_035253525.1 Pyrinomonadaceae bacterium
ACTGAACGTCCTGCCGGTGTCGCCGAAGTTCGGCGGCTTCTTATGCTTCCAGACCGCCTCCTCGACCTCGACGAAGTCCTTCGGGAAGTTACCTGCGCCCTGGTGGAAGGACAGCACCCCCCTGATGACGCTGTCCGACGCGTCCTTCGGCAAAGCCGCGTCGTAGCGCCTCGACGCCGACCATACAGAGAACCCGTAGGAGAAGACGGCGGCCAAGAAGCTGACGACGACGATAATGTAGGAGAACCTGACCCGCACCCTGGACGACGCGAAACCCATAATCCTTCACCCCCTAAGCGAACATCTCGTCAACGTGTTCCCGCGACCCATACTCGTGCTCTTGGCCGCCGTTCAGGATCAAGTCGTCATCCCGCATAGGCGCGTCGGGCGTCCCGACCGTCTTCTTGATGACGCGCGCGCGCGCGCCGGTCTGCTCGACCGCCTCCCTTGCCGTGCTATTGATCGCGTGATTGACACCGACCCACAGCGCGCCTTGCTTCGCCCCGCCGCTGGGCGGGGCAGCGTGCGTCTGAGACGCCTCCTCCGTCCTGCTACGGGCGGCCGGCTTTTCCTTGCGCGCGCCTCTCGGCCCGCCCGCGGTCCCGCCCCCGGCGTGCGCGCCGGCAGGCTCGCCCTCGCCTGCGCCGGCGAGTTGCTTCCTCCCGCCGCCACCCCCGACGCCCTTCTTAGCCTTTCCCGCTTCGCCGCGCCCGCCATTCCCCTTACCGCCGCCGTCTTCACCACGAATCTGCAAAGCACGCTGCTCGTTAAAGGCAGCCTCTGCCTCCTCAAAAGTGATGATCTTCCGCTTACCGAAGCGAGGGACGTAAGCCTCCGGATGGCGGATGGCAAATTCCGGGTACGCGACCCGGATTGGCGGGACGGTGTCCGTAATGACGTAAGCCTCGGTGTGCTTCGTCATCTGGCGAATCTCCGCGGGGAAGCGGAGCGGCCTGCCGGTCTCGGAGGCGCGCCGGTTGTCATACTTCTTGCCGGGCGCGTCCACGTCCGTCCTGCTCAGCGTTGTCGTCGGTCCGAGCATCTTCGAGGCGTATTCCGCGGTCACCTCGTCGCAGCCCGGCAGGATTATCTTCGTGACGACCGTGCCGAGGATGGCGTTCGCGCCGTCGCGCCCATAGAGGTCGAGCGGCTGCGAGTAGTTCTGGTAGCAGAGGCACAGCCCGATGCCGCGCCCGCGGCCCACGCCGCTGACCTGCTTGATCTCGGCAACGGGGATGTTGTACGCCTCCTCGATGAGGAACAGAACCGGCGTCTTCTTCTCCGTCTCGTCGTCGGCGCGAAGCTCGTAGACGCCCTGCCCGACGAACGTGGCGAGCACGTCCTTGTAACGCGAGGCGTCTCCCTCGGGTATGACGATGAAGATGGCCGTGCCCGGCTCCTGAAGGGCGAGGAAGTCTATCTCCTGCGCTCCCGCCTCGATCTGCTTCTGACCGAGCGGCGTGGTCACCAGCCGCGCGTGCTCCATGAAGAACGGGTAGAGCTTGTTACAGAGGCCGATCATAACGCTGCCCTGCGTCGGCTTCGGGGCTTTCTGGAACGCCCGCCACGCGAGCTTCACGTAGTAGTTGTCAGAGTTCGCCATGTCGGCGGCGAAGCCCTCGTCGTCTCTGAGCGCCGCGTACTCGTAGACCATCGGCGGCGTCGGCGTATCGACGACCGTACCGAGGTACATCAGGATGGCCGTGCAGGCGACGTGCTCGGCCGTCCCCCAGAACGGGTCCTGGTTCGTCCGCTTGGAGTGCTCCAGCCCGATCATCATCGCCGCCATCGTGTGGGCGAACTCGGGGTTGCCGGCGCACTTCGGCACGAAGTTCCAGTAGTCCGAGCGCGACGGGTCTGACAGGTCTAGCCGGAAGACACGTTTGAAATGGTGCGCCGTCTGCTTGTACAGCTCTCCCTTCGGGTCGATGACAACAGCCGACGCCCCGCGCCCCACCTGACGCAGCCACCACATGAAAAAGGTCGCCGTCTTGCCCGACCCCGTAATCCCGTATATGACCAGATGCCGAAGCCACTCCGACGGCGGCAGCACCGCCAGGAACTTACGCTTGAAACGGCCCAGCAAGATCCACCCGGGGGGGAGCGGGTCGTTCTTGTGAACCAACATGTTGTGCTTCCGCAAGTCGTTGGCGTCGGCCCACCGCGCCGTGCCGTAGGTGGTCAACTGGTTGATTCGTGTATAGGGAAAGAGGACAGTACCAACCTCCGCGAACGCGACGCCCACGACACATAACGCCAGCGCGATGAACAACAGGTCGAAAAGAAAACGCACCTCAAGGAAGTATGCCGTGAGGAAGAGAAAGAAGGATGAAAGGAGGCTGCACACCACGATGGTGACGATGGTAATCCCGTCCTCCGACCAGCGGATGACGGCCTGATAAGGGAGGAGGTGCTGGAAATTAGCCGGCCGCTTTAGCTGCCAGACCGCGTCGAACTTATCCATCTTCTCGATCCAAGACATCCTC
>DATFCB010000242.1:0-7482 GCA_035253525.1 Pyrinomonadaceae bacterium
GTGTCTTGAGTTGTGCCGATTAGTGGCCTACGGCCGCGCCCGCAGCGCGTGCGCGCGTGGGGCGGCGTTCGTGTTTGGCGCAGGCGCGCGAGAGCGCCTGCTCGACGCGCGGCTCGACGTTGCACTCGGCCTGACGGCAGACGGCCGCCAGTTCGGAGATGACCAGGTAACGGGCCCGCTCCAGCATCCGCTGCTCGCGGAAGCTCAAGGGCTTGAGGTGGCTCAAAAACGTCAGGTTCTTGAGCACGTCGGCGACCTCGAAAATGTCGCCGGTACGCATCTTCTCGGAGAAGTCTTTGAAGCGGTCTTTCCAATCGTGGGCGGGGGACGAGAAGTCGTCTGAGAGATTCTTCAAAAGCATCTCGCATTCGCCGGATGAGATTGGGGAGCGAAGGCCAACTTCGGAAGCGTTGGCGACGGGGACCAGAACCAGGGAGTTGGTAGCAGCCAGGCGAAGCGTGTAGAAGGGAAGTGAGTTGGAGCCTATTTGCTTCTGCTCGATCTGCTCGATGGTCCCGATTCCGTGATTGGGGTAAACGACTTTCTGGCCGACTTTAAAGCCCACCATAGCACCTCCATCGAATTACAAAAAATCAGACTG
Organism: Pyrinomonadaceae bacterium; assembly: GCA_035253525.1. Lineage (GTDB taxonomy): Bacteria > Acidobacteriota > Blastocatellia > Pyrinomonadales > Pyrinomonadaceae > QHXM01. The sequence continues at coordinate 602 of DATFCB010000242.1, forward strand.
CGCCGCACGCGCGGGGGTTCTCGCCGCTCAGGCGAAGGACGACGCAGGCGTTAGCGTCGGGTTGCGCTTAATTCTCACGAAAGTGTAACAAGCGCTCTCGTGAAGCGTCAAGGAATTCGCGGTAGTGATAAGTGATGAGTGATAAGTGATAAGATGAAAACTTCTTTAACTCATCACTTATCACTCATCACTGTTCTTGTTAGGCTGTAGCCGACGCAGACTTTCGTCTCGATGTGGAGGCCGTAGGGTGCGAGGCGCTGGCGCAGACGATAGATGTGAACGTGCAGACTTTGCGCGTTGAAGGGCGCGCTCTCGCCCCATGCCGAGCGCCAGATTTCTTCCGAGAGGACTAGGCGCTCGACGTTGCGCACGAGGCGCGAGACGATGAGGAACTCTTTGAGCGGGAGTTTCAGCGAGCGCCCGCCGCACGCCACGTAATAGTTGCCGTGCTCGACGCGCAGGTAACCGTCGTCGTAGACATCCTCTTCCTGCTCGCCGCCCGGTATGATTTTAGATTGCGCGAGAGACATAAGAAATAGTGATAAGTGATGAGTGATAAGTTAAACCCTCTTTCTTTTACTTATCACTTATCACTCATCACTTATCACTGCTTTTAAAAGTTGAGCCGCAGGGCGAACTGAATCTGGCGATTGGTGCCGAGCCCGACGGTGCGTTCGACGGTCTGGCGGAGCAGGCCGAAGGTCGAACCGGCGGCGGCCTGCGTGAAGGGCTGGCCGGGCTGAAGCTGGTTGGCCCCCGTGCCGAGCGCGTTATTCAGGGTCGAAGAGGGGCTGGCGAAGTTCGTAAAGTTGAAGATGTTGAAGACCTCCGTGCGAAACTCTATGTTAGTGGTTTCGGTCAGGCGGAATCTCTTGTTCAGAATCAGGTCGAACTGCCTGAAGTTTGGCCCGCGCAGGGCGTTTCGCGGGAGATTGCCGAACGTGCCGGGCTCAGGGATGGCGAAGGCCGCGGGGTTGAGCAGGGTGCGGTCGTCGTTGAGATACGGGTTGACGCCGGGAATCAAATCAGGCCGGCGCACATTGCGCGAGGCTCCGCCGCCGGGCGTGTTGACGACAGCCGTGAAGCCCGTGGGCAGCGGGTTCGCGGTGTTGATCGTGCCGGGGAGCTGGCGCACTTCGCCCGCCGTGCAGCCCGCCGCCGCGTTCGTACACATGATGACCACGTCCGGGCGCGTGATGAGCACTTCGATGGGCAGGCCCGAGCGGGCGTTGATGATGCCGCCGATCTCCCAGTTGCCGAGGATGGCGTTGCCGGCAGAGCCCAGGTCGTAGCGGCGGCCCCGACCGAATGGGAGGTCGTAGATGGCGCTCAAATTGAAGGTGTGACGCACGTCGAAATTGTTGTAGCCGCGGTCGTCCTCGAAGTCGAAGTTGGTCGCGAGCGTTCGGGCCTCGTTCGAGCCGGCCGTGTTGCCGAATGAGCGCGAAAAGGTGTACTGCGCGTTGAGCGTCAGGCCCGTGTCGAAGCGGCGCGAGAGCGTCGCTTGCAAGGCGTTGTAGCTGTCGGAGCCCCCGGTCGTCTTGTAGTCAACCTCCGCGAAAGGGTTCTGCACGCTTGCTCCGTTCAGGGTGGAAAACTCGCGCACGGTCGTCACGCCGACGACGCGGCCCGCCCCATCGGTGCGGTTGACGACGCCCACGCCCGCGGGGATGTTCGTCCCGTTGACGATTGAAGTCTCGCCCGGAAGTATCTTGTTGGCGATGCTGCGCAGGAAGAGGTCGCGCCCCTGGCTGCCGACGTAGGCGACGGTCGCGACCGTGTTATAGAACAACTCCTGCTGCAACGAGACGCTGTACTGGTAAACCTTCTCCGGTATCTCGTACTCGCGGGCGTAGGCGCGCGGCTGATAGGAGCGCGTGTTCGGGTTCGAGTTGAAGAAGGCGACGGCCGCCGCCGTGTCGAGCGGGAAGGCGTTGAGCGGGCCGCTCGTGAAGGTCGAGCTGATGCGGTCGGATTCAATCGGCTGAATCTGGTCTTCGGTCTGGCCCGGCCCGTAGTAGATGCCGAAGCCGCCGCGCAGGACGGTGCGCCCGCCGCCGAAGAATCCTGTGCCATTTTGATTGGGCGACCAGGTCAGCGCGACGCGCGGGCCGAAGTTAGTTTTCTTCGCCCCGAAGGCGTCTTCGGACGGGTCTCTGAGCGTGCCGGTCTCGATGTCGAAGAGTACTTGCAGGTTCCTGTCCTCGCGCAACGGCGTGTAGTACTCGTAGCGCAGGCCGTAGTTCAACGTCAGGTTCGGGCGAATCTTCCACTCGTCCTGCGCGTAGCCGATGTAGTACTCCTGCTTCGCCAGGCGCTGCCCGGTCGCGCCGCCGTTGAAGGGGCTCGGTGCGCTCACGTCGCCGAGAAATTGGACCGACTGCGGCGTGTTCGCCAGAAAGCTCGTGATGTTCGAGTAGGTGTAGGTCGTGCCGCCGAGGCGGTCGGTGTAGAGACGAATCAATCGGACTTCGCCGCCGAACTTGAAGTTGTGGTTCCCGCGCGTCCAGTTCAGATTGTCAACGAAGGAGAGCGAGTAGGGCGTGTAAGGCTGGCCGCGCCCGTTCGTCGCAGAGTTGGCGCGAACCAATCCTCCCGGCACAGCCGTTCCCGCCGAAGTCCCTTGTCCAGCGATGCCGAAGTTGGCCGTGTTGCCGGAGATGTTGATGGCGATAGCCGAGAGGTCTATGCCGCCCACGGTCGGCGCGAAGCCGTTGATGCGCGTGTAAGCGCCGTTGAAGCCGAACTTGAATTCGTTAAGGAGCGTCGGCTTCAGGATGGATTGCAGGGCGATGACGCCGTTCTGCGGGTTGGCATTAATCAGCACGCGGCGGCCCGTCACGCCTTCGGGTTGGTCGTTCGTCCCCTGGTCGCGGAAGTAGCGCAGGTAGACGGAGTGGCGCGGATTTATCTTGTAATCGAAGCGCGCGGCGATGGCGTTCTCGTCAACGATGGAGTTCGACTGAAGCTGTGCCACGTCGAAGAGGTTGCTGCCCGTGCCATGCTGAATGATTGCCGCGTCGGGCGAGCGGAAGGCCGGGAGCAGCGGCACGATGGCGGCGTTGCAGTTGACTGAGCCCGAGCCGAACGGCGGGGCGCAGATGCGCGCGGCCGTACCCGGCACCGCTTCGATGGAGTTGACTCCGGCGCGCAAGCGGTAGCCCTCATAAGAGATGAAGAAGAAGAGCTTGTCTTTCATGATTGGTCCGCCGACGGAGCCGCCGAACTGGTTCAAGCGGAGCGGGCTCTTCTTGCCGATGATGTTGTCGAAGAAGTTGGCGGCGTCGAGCGCGTCGTTGCGCAGGAACTCGAAGACGGAGCCGTGAAACTGGTTGCCGCCGGATTTCGTGACGACGTTGATCTGCCCGCCCGTCCCCGTGCCGTACTCGGCCGGGAAGTTGTTCGAGTCAACGCGAAACTCCTGCACGTTCTCAAGAGAGGATTGCAGGCGGAAGGGCGAGGGGACTTCGCCGTTCAAGTTGCCCGGACTCGCGTCAATGATGGCGGAGCCCTCTATGCCGTCGAAGCGTATGATGTTTTGCTGGACGGCGCGACCCGAGAAGCGTATGTCGCCGAACGTGCCCGAGCCGGAGTTGACCGAGCCGGGCGCTTGCAGGTAGAGCTGCGAGAGCTGGCGGCCGTTAATCGGCAGGCCCTCGACCTCGCGCTGGTTGACGGTCGCGCTCATGCTCGCGGAACTGGTGTCGGTCACGGCCTCCGTGCCCGCGACGATATTGACCGATGCCGTGACCTCCGTCGTCCCGAGCGTGATGTTTAAGTTTCTCTCCTGCCCGACCGCCACCTGCACGTCCGTGACTTGCGCGGGGGCGAAGTCCGGCGCGGTCGCAATGATGGTGTAATTCGACGCCTTGAGCGCCGGGACGGCGAACGTTCCGTCGTCGTTCGTGGTCGCCGTGCGCTCCTCGCCCGTCTTCTCGTTCTTGACCAGGACGGACGCGCCGCGCACGAGCGCGCCGTTCTCGTCCGCCACCATGCCGACGATGCGGCCCTGGTCGGTCTGCGCGAAGACGGCGATTGGGACCAGCAGCGTGAGCAGCGACACGAACGCTGGATGTAGAAATCGGGGGAGCCGCGGGAATTGCAGCTTATTCATAAAGCCTCCTGTGGAGTTTGGTTGAGTCGCAAGTGCGTGCAGAGTGTTTTGTAACAAAGCCGGAATGTAGCGGGCAGAGATTACACGCGAGTGAATGACGCCTTAATAATTTGTAAACTTAAAGGCGCTTCAAAACTTCAAGAAAAAAGCTCAACCCTCCAGCGCCTTAAATTTTTACCTTGCGCCTTTGCGAGAAACACTAACGTCTCACGCAAAGGCGTGAAGGGAAGACGTAAGGCGCTGGAGAGATGAGCTTTGATTTGAAGACGCGCTCATAGGCTGAGGCGGCGCGTGTCGTGGTGTGCAGTGTGAAGAGAGGCTGAAAGCGGATTCAGCCTTCTGCCTTTTTCACCTGTTCATTTCTGCGGTGTCGGTTTTGTGCGGCTTGACGGGGACGGGGACGCGTTCTCGCTCGGGCACTGTCAACAGTTCGGTCGTTCCTTCGGTGACGGAGGCGTAGGGGGGCAGGGCAGCGGTCTGCGCAGCGGGGAGAGCGCGCGGGAGGCCGGCAGCGGGCGAGAGTTGTTTTGTCTCCCGCTTCGGGTTGAGCGTGCGGTGCAGGTGCGACATGCCGTAAAAGAGCCAGAGCAAGGCAAGAGCCTCTCCGACGATAAGCAGGATAGTTCCGCCGCGCGGGCCTTTGCTGCTCAGGAAGATCAGGGGCAGCGCTATTGCCAGCACCACGAGCGCGGCGATGATGCCGCCGGTGATGCTTTGATGGCCGACGCGCGCGCCCGCGGTCAGCCGCAGTATCTCGACTTCAGGGGGCTCGCCCCCGACGTTGGGTGCCCCGCAGGCGCGGCAGAAGCGTGAATCGCTCGCGTAGACGGTCCCGCAGGCATGACAAGCGCCAGAGGCAGGGCGCGCCGCCGCGAGCGCGGCGATGGCTTCGGCCTCGCGCTCCACGGTCTGCCGGTCGCCTTTCGTGACGAAAGAGTTCAAAATCTCGTAGTCGAAGGTGACGAGCGTCGAGGTCGGGTTCAGGGCTTTCAATCCGAGGGTCAGGCTTTTGACGCACTTGAGCACGTCGAAAGAGCAACTGGACGCCTGACCGCGCGCACGCTTGGCGACCAGCGGCTGCTCGCTGATGACGCGATAGCCCAGCTTTTCGAGCGCGTAGACCAGGCGCTCGCGGACGCTCACTATGTCGCCGGCAATCACTCTCCTGTAATCGTGCTCGGTCGTCTGCGTGTACGAGCCGTCCGTCAAAAAGTCCGCCATTCGAGCACCTCCCTGAACCTGCGATAAAACTACATGGTTATTACGACGGGACGCTTCATCTCGTTTCCGCCGACCGGAAGTTTGGCACAAATCATACTCGAACTCGCCCGCGCCCCGCAGGCAAAACCCCGCGCGAGAGATGGTCTGGTCATTATCATTCGGTTGTCACGCCGGGAATCTACGCTCTTGTAACGTCCCGGTAACATCCGACGAATATGCTGCCCGTCTTCCGTGCAGCTTAAGCTGTGGGGCGCTCTCGCGGCGTCTCCCGCTAAGGAGTCCGAAAACTTATGGGCATTGCCAATGAACTGAGCAGCGAAGTGGCGGCGGCCGTCCTCGCGCGCCGGCCGGGCGAGACTAAAGAGTTGGTTGAGATTGTCCGTGATTTTCATTCCACGATGCGCGATCTCGTAGGTGAAGAGCGCCGCCGTCGCCTCTCGCAGTTGCCGCCGACGGATTCTTCGCCCCCAGCCAACGGCCAGGCGGCGTCCGGCAGCCACTGACAAACGCGCCCGCGAATTTCAACTGAGAACGAGTCAATCCTTCGCAAGCTCCTTTGGCTTGACGAGCCATTCCAGGCGTCCGCCACGCGCGCCCACCTCGCCCCAACTATCATCATCGAGCGCGATCCGCGCGAGCGCGGCCGTCGGGACGCGCAAAGTTTCGCCCGTCAGGCGTTCCAGCAAATTCTCGAAGCCGGGGTTGTGGCCGACAAGCATGACTTCCTGTTTGTCGTCTTCGACGCCGTTGATGACTGCGAGCAGTTGCCCGGCGGTCGCCTCGTAGATGCGCTCGTCGTAGCGTAGCTCTGTCTCCAATCCGGCGGCTTCGAGGACGAGCGCGACCGTTTCCCTGGCCCTCGCCGCGGGCGAGGAGATGACGAGGTCCGGGCGGAGTCGCCGCGCGCGCATGAAATTTCCCATGAGCGGGGCGGCCCTGCGCCCGCGCCCGTTCAAGGGGCGGTCGAAGTCCGCGAGGCCGGCGTCGTCCCAGCTCGATTTGGCGTGTCTGAGGAGCAAGAGCTTTTTCATGTCGAAAGAAATTCTCTCTTCAGATGAGCGCGGCCTCGTCGTCTTCGTCGCCCTCTTCGTTATTGCGATGTTCGGAGAGGGCCTTGATGGTCTCCATCGCGTCGTGGTGCGAGACGTGCTTCTTGCCTTTGCCGCGGCGCGAGTGCAGCACCACGTCGTTGATGGAGAGGATGCCGAGTAAGATTCCGTCGGCGTCAACCACGGGCAGGCGGCGCAACTGCGAACTCTGCATCGTCTCCATCGCGTCGCGGATGTTGTCGTCCGGCGCGCAGGCGTAGACCTTCCCGGACATGACTTCGCTGACTCTCAGGTCGGTCGCCAATCTGTTCCGTGTGGAGACGGCCATGCAGATGTCGCGGTCCGTAATCATGCCGACGATGCGCCGCTCGGCGTCTACGACGGGGACCGAGCCGCAGTCTCTTCTCCACATGATCGCGGCTGCCGCGGCCAGGTCACTTTCGGGGCCGCAAGCCTCCACGTCGGAAGTCATAATATTCTGCACTTTCATCACAGGG
>DATFCB010000243.1:0-3734 GCA_035253525.1 Pyrinomonadaceae bacterium
ATGCATTGCAGCTTGATCGTTTCGCCGGGATCGTGCGCCTCGGAATAGATCCAATTCTTACCGTCTTGTCTGACGAACTGCTCGACCCGCCGAGACTTCTGTGAAACCAGCAGATATTCTTTCAGAGATTCGAGGCCCTGGTAGCTCTCAAACTTCTTCCCGCGGTCGTACGCCTCCGTCGAATCCGACAACACCTCCGCGATGACGAGCGGGTTGAGCAGCACGTCATTTTCGCCGTCGGCGAAGTCCTCTTCCCCACAGGTGACGACCACGTCCGGGTAAGTGTACAAGCCCGTGCTCTGTACCTTGATACGCATGTCGTTCGAGTAGACGTTGCAGGGCCGCGCCGCCAACTGCCCGTCGAGTGCGACGACCAGATTGGTCACAATGCGGTTGTGCCGGCGGCTCGCGCCCGCCAGCGCGAACATTTCGCCCGCTAGAAATTCGCTCCTGAACTCGGCCTGCCGCTCGTGGGCGAGATACTCTTCTTCGGTCAGGAGCGTTTTAGGATTAGACGACATAAGCAAGTCTCTCCGGTCCACGCGGCGCGCAAATTATATCATCAAAGGAGGGCGCGGCGGCTTGACAATCAACATCTTCCGGCACTCACGCGCCGTCAGTGACGAGTCGGCGCACGCTCTCAAGCGTGTCTATCTCGGCGGGCGATTTGTCATCGCGCACGCGCAGGATGCGTGGAAAGCGCAGGGCGTAGCCGCTCTTATGTCTTTTGGATTCCTGCACGCGGTCGAAGGTGACTTCGAGGACGATTCGCGGCTCGACGACGCGCACCTTGCCGTGCGCGAACTCTTGCAGGGTGTGCGCGCGGAACCACTCCGTCAGCTCTAACAGTTCCGCGTCCGTCAGACCCGAATAAGCCTTGCCGATGTTCAAGAGTTCCGGGTCTTCTTCCGAACGGCGCACCGCAAACGTGTAGTCCGAGAGCAGGTGGCGGCGTTTCCCGTGCCCGACCTCGACCGCTGTGACGACCACGTCGAGCGTCGAGAGCGCACGCTTCAGCTTCAGCCACTCGCGCCCGCGCCGCCCAGGCTTGTAGGACGAGCGCGGGTCTTTAATCATCAGCCCCTCGTTGCCCCTGGCGCGCGCCGCGTCGAACTCTGCGTCGAGCGCCGCGACCTCGGTCGTGCGCTTCGCCTCCGACAGCCGCGCGATGCCAGTCGCCGGGACCAATTCTTCGAGGATGCGCCGGCGCTCTTCCAGCGGCTCGTCAATCAACACGCGCCCCGCGCCGTAAAGCAGGTCGTAGGCGATGAAGACGACGGGGGTCGTCGCCAGCAACTCGTCCCCGACCGATTTGCGGCCCAGACGCTTCTGCAACTCGCTGAAGGGCAGAATCAATTCCCCGCGCGCTGGCACAATTTCGCCGTCAATGATGGCGTCCGCCGGGAGATTAGTGAGCGGCGCGTGTAGCTCCGGGAAGCGGTGCGTGATCTCGTCCATCGTGCGCGAGTAGAGACTGATGCGGCCGCCGCTTGTGTGCGCCTGCGCGCGTATGCCGTCGAACTTGTCCTCCACGAAAAACTCTTCGGGCATCTGGCGCGCGATGTCCGCCAGGTCCGCCGCGGCCGTGGCGAGCATGAATTTCAACGGGTGAAAGAGGCGCATCTGAACGTTGGCGAGTTCGCCGCGCCTGGCCCGCACGGCCGTCTCGCCAAGGTCGCCCGTCATCATGTTCGCCTGCGCGACCGCGGCGAGCGGCTGTTTGAACGCGCGCGCAACGGCGTCCTCCACCAAGCCTTCCTTGAGCCCTATGCGCAAGTCGCCCGCGAGCAGTTTGACTAAATACTTCGCTTCGAGCGCGGTCGCGCCCGCTAGAACGTTCGCGAGTTTAGTCTTCTTATTCTTCGTCCCCTTAGTCTCGCTCAGATGCTCCACGAGCGATTCCGTCTCGGCCAGCGTCATAACTGGCACAGTCGTCTCCCCACGCGTCTCCATCATCGCTTCAAAGGCCACCTCGCCCGAATCGCCGAGCCGCACGTAGCGCGGTCGCAGATTCTCCACGCTCAGGCCCGTGGCCTCGCTCAAGGCGTCACGCAGCACGCTCGTCCCGACGTTAGTCGTGCGCGCGTCGTTCATGGCGAACTGGTGACCCGCGAAGTAGCGCGCCGCGCGCATGAGGTCCGCGTCCGTCAACTCGTGCAGGTACGCGCCGACGAGCGCGGCCTTTTCCAGCTTCTTCGTCGTCGCCGCGACCTGTTCGGCCGTCCGCGCGAAACTTTCGAGCAACCCGCTCGCGGCTTCCTCCTGCGGCGCAGGGCTCGTCTGTTTTCTGACAGATGTTTTTTGTGCCACCCGCAACACCCCTTAGATTCTCAAACCCCGCGCGCCGCCTTCATCAACTCCCTGCCCACGCGCACGGCCTCGTGACCCTCTGGCGCGCCGAAGACTTCCGGGTGCAGGATGCGCGCCAGAATCTCCACCCCCTCAACCACGCGCGGGCCGGGCCGGCTGAAATACGAGGTGGCGTCCACGGCCCAGACCTCGCCCGAGCGCACGGCCGGAAGCTCGTCCCAGCCTTCCGGCAGACGTGCCTGCGGCAACTGGCGCAGGATGTCCTCCTTGTAATAACCGCAGGGGATGAGCACGATCACTTCCGGCGCGTAAGCGCTAATCTCCGCAGCGGTAGTCGTCACGGACGGCTGACCCGCGCGGCCGAAGGCATGGTCGCCCCCCGCGATCATCACCTGTTCGGGAACCCAGTGGCCCGGCGCGAACACCGGCTCAAGCCATTCGAGCATCAACGTGCGCGGGCGCTTCTCCACACCTTCGAGCGCGGCGGCGACTCTGTCCAGGCGCGAGCGAAGATGAGAGACAAGCTCATCGGCTTGCGCTTCCCTGCCAGTCAGGCGGCCCACCGTGTGGATGTTCTCGAAGATGTCCTCAATCGTGTTCGGCTCAAGCGAGACGACGCGCACGTCCGTCTCAAACATACGCGCGGCGCGCTCGACCTGCTTGTAGCTGACGGCGCACACTTCGCACAGTTCCTGCGTCAGAATCAGGTCCGGCCGCAGCTCTCGCATCTTTTCTTCGTCGAGGTCGTAGATAGAGCCGTGGCCGTCCAACTGCGAGCGGACGGCGTGGTCTATCTCCGCGCTCGTCATCGTCTCGTGCGAGACGCGGCTCGCCGTCAGGCGCGGGAGCAATGCGACCGAGGCCGGGTAATCGCACTCGTGCGTCACGCCGACCAGCGCTTCGCCTAGCCCGAGCGCGCACACGACCTCCGTCGCCGAAGGCAACAGCGACACGACGCGCAAAGTTTCTTCGTTCATCAACACTTATTTCCTTTCCGCGTTTACAGTGCAATCAGGTTGACGCGACAGAGCGTTACCTGTCAAGAACAGTGGTCAGTGGTCAGTGGTCGGTGGTCAGTGAAAAGCAAAAGAGAAGAAGGCAGTCAAGCGTGTATAGCTCGGCTGCCTTCTTTCTCTTAACTGACCACCGACCACTGACCACTGACCACTAATTTTGTTACAATCAGCGCCAATCAATCAGTCTCAATTCAGGGGGAAGACATGCAGGACAGGCCGACGAATTTTCCGACCGTGCAGCCGAACGGCGAGCCCCTGAAGCCGCTCACGCAGGTCTTGCTCGAACGGCGTGCGACCGTGCACTTCACGGACGAGGAAGTCCCGGAGGAGTATTTGAACGCGATTTTGGCGCTCGGCTGCCAGGCCCCGTCCGGCTACAATTTGCAGCCCTGGCGCTTCATCGTCGTG
>DATFCB010000244.1:0-2155 GCA_035253525.1 Pyrinomonadaceae bacterium
GACCAACGCGCGCAGCCAATTCTCGCGGGGCCGCGCGTCCGAATCAACGAAGACGAAAAGCTCGCTCTTCGCGTCCGTCCCGGTCACGGCGGCCCGCAGGTTATGGACCTTCTGCCCGCCACGCGCGGCCTCGCCCGCGACGCAGACGCGCGAGGCAACACGCGCCCCGAACTCGCGGCGCACGTCTTCGATGACGGCGAGCGCGGGGTCTGTGGCCGAGTCGGTGACGAAGATGATTTCGTAGGCGGGGTAATCCTGGCGAAAGAGCGCGGCGAGGTTATCGCGCAGCCCCTGGTCGAGGCCGCGGCAGGGCGCGATGACGGAGGCGTAAGGCGCGAAGTCCGAATCGGCTTTCGCCAGCTCACGCCGGACGTAGGCCAGGTAGCGAAAGCCTCCGCGCAGGGAGACGGCTGACTGTATGACGAGCAGCGAGGCGAAGACGTAGAAGACCCACATATGCCCCGCGCGGCGTCAGTGCGGCAACAACCCTTGTGCGACCGTGATGAAGGGGTGCGGGTAGATGCCTATAAAAATGATGCCGACGAGCGAGACGACGAGCGCCGTCATCAGCGCGGGCGAGAGCGCGAGCGGGCGGTCGTCGGCCGTGCGGTCACTGAGGTACATGGCGCGTATGAAGCGCACGTAGTAGTAGAAGGAGACGACCGTGTTGATGATGGCCCAAATCGCCAGCCAGTAGTACCAGGACTTGCCCTCCGTCGCCCCGCGCTGCAAGAGCCCGCCGAAAAGGAAATACTTGCCGATGAAGCCGCCCGTCACGGGCAGGCCGCCCAAACTCAGCATGAAGACCGTCATCATGATCGCCATGCCCGGCGCTTTTTGGCCCAGCCCCGCGAGGTCGTCCACGTTGTCGCCGATGATGCCGCGCCGCCGGAGGCTGATGATGATGCCGAATGCGCCCAGGTTCATCAGCGCGTAGACGAGCAGGTAGATAGTCAGCCCCAGGTAGCCGTACTGGTTCATGGCTATCAGGCCGAGCAGCAGGTAGCCCGCGTTCGAGATTGATGAGTAGGCGAGCAGTCGTTTCGAGTTCTCCTGCGTGACGGCGGCCCAGTTGCCGACGAGGATGGTGATGGCGGCGACGAGGCCGAGGAGCGGAGCCCAGTCCGCGTGCATGTCGCGCAGCGCCTCCATGAAGATGCGCGCGAAGAGTGCGAGGCTCGCGGCCTTGGAGCCCGTGGAGAGAAAGGCCGTGACGGAAGTGGGCGCGCCCTCGTAGGCGTCAGGAGCCCACATGTGGAACGGCACCGCCGAGATTTTGAAGAAGAGCCCGGCGGCCATCGCAATCATGCCGAGCAGCAGGAGCGGCCGCAAGGGAAGGCCCATCACCGTGCCGGTCGGGTCCGTCGCAGTCAGCGCGGCCGTGACGGCGCTTGAGATGTCGCCCAGGTTCGTGGAGCCCGCGACGCCGTAGACGAGCGACATGCCGTAGAGCAGGATGCCGGACGAGAACGCGCCGAGCAGGAAATATTTCATCGCCGCCTCGTTCGAGCGCTTCTGCCGCTTGGTGAAGGCGACGAGCACGTAGAACGTCAGGGCCATCAGTTCCAGGCTGATGTAGAGTGAGATCAGGTCATAGCCGCAGCCGAGGAGCATCATCCCCACGGTGGCGAAAAGCACGAGCGCGTAATATTCGCCGTGCTGCTCGCCCTCTATGTCCAGAAAGCGCGTCGCGATGGCAATCGAGAGCGCGGCGGCGAGCAGAAAGATTACTTTGAAGACGAAGCTGAAGCCGTCAATGCGGACCATGCCGTAGAAGCCGTCGCGCGCCGAGAGCGAGGGCGCGGCCTGCGGGTTCTGGAACGTCTCTCTGAGTACCTGGAAGCCGCCCATGCTGAAGAAGAGCGCGAGGAGCGAGGCGAGCGCCAAGGCGATGCCCGCGAGCGCGAAGTAGGCGGTCCACTTGCTCTTCCGGTAGGGCAGGATGACCTCCATCACGAGCACGACGCAGGCGCAGACGGTCAGAATCATCTCCGGGGCGATGAGTTGCAGGTCGCCCAGGTTGAAGAGTCCCGTGGAGTTGGCTTGGAGCAGGAACATTTTAGTAATCGGCCTCTGTCAATGCTTACTGTCGTTTCAAATCCGCGTCGTCGTTTCTGTAGACGAAGTAATAGAAGTAACGCACGTTGAGCCACAG
>DATFCB010000245.1:0-2123 GCA_035253525.1 Pyrinomonadaceae bacterium
CCGGGCTTCGGCCGGATAGACATCCTGACGCGCCCCGGCTTCGGCAAGATTACGGGCAGCGCTTCCTACGGTTTTCAGGACGAGAGCATGAACGCGCGCAACCCGTTCGCGCCCAACCGCGCCGCCTTCCAGCAACGCCTCATCAACCTGACGCTGGGCGGCCCCATCGCCGCGAAGAAGTCCTCCTTCTTTATAGACTTTCAGCGCCGCGAGGAGGACGACAACGACATCATCGTCGCGCAGGTTCTGGACCCGTCGCTCAACATCGTGGGCGTCAACGAAGTCATCTTCCAGCCGCGCCGGTTTACGACCTTCAGCCCGCGCTTCGACTACGCGCTCAACGAGAACCACACGCTGACCCTGCGCTACAGCTTCTCGCGGACGACGCTCGAAAACTCAGGCGTCGGCGGCTTCTCGCTTGAGTCGCGCGGCTTCCCGACGGAGAACACGCAGCACACTTTCCAGATCACGGAGACAGCCGTCGTCAACCCGAAGCTGATTAACGAAACGCGCTTCCAATTCGTACGCGACAGCAACGAGCAGAACGACACCAACTCGCTGCCGTCCGTCATCGTCAACGACGCCTTCTCGGGCGGCGGCGCACAGGTCGGGCTCTCCTTCAACCGCGCGTCGCGCTGGGAGTTGCAGAACTATTCGACCGCGACGTGGTTCCCCAATCACACGTTCCGCTTCGGCGTGCGCCTGCGCGGCGTGAGGCTGACGGACGTGTCGCGCAACAACTTCGGCGGCACTTTCGTCTTCTCCACGCTCGAAAATTACAGGCGGGTCGTGGCGGGCGTGCCGGGCGCGCGCCCCACGCAGTTTACCATCGCGGGCGGTGAGCCCGAGGCGAACGTCAGCCAGGTGGACTTGGGCGGGTTCTTTCAGGACGAGTGGCGCATTCGCCCGAACCTGACGCTGACTCTGGGTCTGCGCTACGAGACGCAGAGCAACATCAGCAGCAATCTTAACTTCGCGCCGCGCCTCTTCTTCGCGTGGGCTCCGGGCGGAACCAGCACCGGCACGCTGGGCCAGTTCGGCGCGGGCCAACCTAAGTTCGTCATCCGCGGCGGCGGCGGCCTCTTCTACGACCGCTTCAACGAGTCGGGCACGCTCGGCGTCGAGCGCTTCAACGGCATTGACCAGCAGCGCTTCAACATCTCGAACACGGACCTGGACGCGAATGGTCAGCCGCTGCTGGACTCCTTGCTCGCGGGCGTGGTTTACAACTCGGACGGGACCATCACGAACGCGCCGACCATTGACACGCTCATCGGCCTCGGCCAGCCGCAGGTCGTCAATCGCATTGACCCGAACCTGCGTGCGCCCTACTCGATGCTGGGGGCCATCAACGTCGAGCGGCAGTTGCCCTACAACTTCACGGTCTTCAGCGTGCTCTTCACCTACCGCACGCGCCACGCGCTGGTGTTCCGCGACGTGAACGCGCCGCTGCCGGGAACGCTCGTCAGGCCGGACCCGACGCTTGGCAACGTCTTCCAGTGGGAGTCGAGCGGCACTTTCAATGACGTTCGTTTCATAGTCGGAGTCAGAAACCAGATCAACAGGGCGTTCTCGGTCTTCGCCAACTACGTGACCGGCAAGGCGCAGAGCAACACGGACTGCGTCTTCGGCAACCAGTTCGCCTGCTTCCCGTCGAACAGCTACGACATCAATGCTGACTACGGGCGGGTCGCGTTCTTCCCGCGCCACAACTTCTTCCTGGGCGGCACAATCGGCATCCCGAAGCTGAACATCGCGCTCAACCCGTTCATCATCGCGAGGACGGGCCAGTTCTTCAACATCACGACGGGGCGCGACACGAACGGCGACCGCCTCTTCCTTGAGCGCCCGGCGTTCGCCGATGCTCAGACGAGCGCCGCGGAGTTGAGAGTCACGCCCTGGGGCAACTTCGACATCAACCCGAAGCCGGGCCAGACCATCATCCCGCGCAACTACGGTGAGGGGCCGGGCTTCTTCGCCGTCAACCTCGGCGTCAGCCGCACCTTCGGCTTCGGCGAGTTGCCGGGCGCGGGCGCGGCAGCGGCGGCTGCCGGTGGCGGTGGTGGCGGTGGTCCTCGCGGCGGTGGAGCGGGCGGTCCCGGCGGCGGTAGAGGTCAGCGTGC
>DATFCB010000246.1:0-2108 GCA_035253525.1 Pyrinomonadaceae bacterium
AGGAAAAGCGCGATCATTCTAAATCAGAGATGTTTCAAAATTAGCCCCAGTCTATCGAAACTTAAAGATAGACCCTAGAAGTTTTCAGGCGATGACAGGATCAATCCGGCGATGAAAGAACGACGTGTCCCATCGTGGCTGAGCGCGCCGCTCATCGTGGGCGCTTTCGGATTGCTGTGGCTGCTTGAGCGTCGCCGCCCGCTGAGGCGCGAAGTCGAGCCGAAACTCACGCACGACGTGCGCAACTTCGTCGTGGCCGGCGTGGCCGGGGCGGCGCTCCAACTCGTCGAGCGCCCCATTGCTCAACCGCTCGCCGCCCTCGTGGAAAGGCGCGGGTGGGGACTGCTCAAGCGCGTCCCTCTTCCGAAGTGGCTGGAGGTGACGCTCGCCGTCGTCCTGATGGACTATACTTTGTACATCTGGCACGTGCTCACGCACCGGCTCCCTTTCCTGTGGCGGTTCCACGTCGCGCACCACGTTGACCTTGACCTGGACACTTCGACCGCGCTGCGTTTTCACGCGGGCGAACTTTGCCTGGCGACCGGTTGGCGTGCGGGGCAAATCGTGGTGATTGGAGTCGCGCCGCTCTCGCTCTCCGTCTGGCAGACCTTCACGCTTCTCTCCGTGATCTTTCACCACTCGAACGTGCGCCTGCCGCTCGAAGTCGAGCGCAAGCTGAACCGTCTCGTCGTCACGCCGCGCATGCACGGCATACATCATTCCGTCGTGAAGGAGGAGACGAACTCGAACTGGTCTAGCGGGCTGAGCCTTTGGGACCGGCTGCACGGGACGCTCAGGCTGAACGTGCCGCAAGATGCAATTACCATCGGCGTGCCCGCTTACCGCGAGCCGGAAGAGGTGGGGCTGGTGGAAGTTCTTGGAATGCCGTTCGCCGAACAGCGCCCGACGTGGATGCTGCCGGGAGACGGACAGCCCGTGCGTGTCTCTTCGCCCGTCGCGCCGGACCATCTGCTGCCCTGATTGACGAAGATGAAGATGGACGAGCCGCCGGAAGCAGAGCGCATCACGCTTTCAATCATCATCCCGACGCTCAACGAGGCGCGCTCGATTGCGGCCAAGCTCGACGCGGTGACGAAAGTCAGAGGCCGCGTCGAGGTGATTGTCGTTGACGGCGGAAGTTCGGACGGCACGCTCGAAATTCTGCGCGAGCGCGGCGCGCGCGTCGTCACGAGCGAGCGCGGGCGCGGGGCGCAGATGCACGCGGGCGCGCGCGTGGCCGTGGGCGAGGCTCTCTGGTTCCTGCACGCGGACACCATCCCCCCGGCGGACGCGGCCGAGCGCATCACCGACGCGTTGCGCGACGCGGCAGTCGCGGGCGGAAACTTCTGCGTACGCTTCGACGGGGCGCGGCGCGCGGCGCGCTTTCTCACGTGGCTGTACCCGCGCCTCGGGAAACTCGGGTTGTGCTACGGCGACTCGGGCATCTTCGTCCGGCGCGATGCTTACGGGCGAATCGGCGGCTTCAAGCCGTTCCCCATCTTCGAGGATTTGGATTTGGTGCGCGGGTTGAAGCGCGTGGGACGCGTCGTCCGCCTGCCCGCACAGGTCATCACTTCCTCGCGCCGCTTTGAAGGCCGTAGCTTCGCGCTCACCTTCACGCGCTGGTCAGCTTTGCAGGTGCTCTACTGGCTGGGCGTTCACCCGCGCAGACTGGGCCGTCTCTATGCGCCCGTTCGTGGCAAGGGTTCCGTCAAATAGGACTCGGGCGCGGGCAGTAAATTGTGGGCCAGTAACCACTGGCAGGTCGCGGGGGCGCGGCGTCGCGCTTCGGGGTCGGAGGAGAGTTCGGCGCGCAGACGTAGTAGCTCGGCGGGGGTGTCCACGTCGTACCAGGGCGGGAGGCGGAACAGCCGCAACCTCAGCCGGGCGGCGTTTCGTGCGGTCTGCGCGTAAGCCTGCGGAGTGCCCCAGGCTACATCTTGAAAGAGGCCGCGCTCCGGGCGGCGAAGTCCGATTAAGTAATAGCCCCCGTCTTCCGCAGGCCCGAGCGTCATGTCCGCCTCATGGGCGGCGAGCCGTTCGATTGCGGTCGCGATGAACGCGGGCGGGAGCGTCGGGCTGTCCGCGCCGAGGAAAATCAGTGGGGC
>DATFCB010000247.1:0-6763 GCA_035253525.1 Pyrinomonadaceae bacterium
CAGCGTGAAATGGTTTCCTCACGCTGGAGGCGCAAAGTCGCAAAGAGCGCTTAAGATTCTTCCCAGCTTTGTCTGCCTGGAAAATACTCGCGCCAACGTTTGTCAACCAACTCGGCGATGTCTTGTCGAACGATCAACTCCGCCGGGAAGCCGGGCTTGGTGCGTGCGTCTATCACGATGGGCGGCGTGTAAGCAAGGTGGTGCCGCACGACGCCGGCCTCGGCCGCGTGTATGTCCGCGGCGGGCTCGAAGCGCGTCCAGGTGGCCCAGAGAAAATCGGAAGCCTTGCGCGCCACACGCGCATCGTCGTGCAGGACGACGAGCGGCCACCCCGCGAAGACACTTTCACGCGCGAGCCGCGCGGCCTGTTCCGAATCTTCTGCGTAGGGCAGACCCTCCACGACCAGGCAGCCGCCGCAGAAGACTTCCGCCCGCGAGACTCCGCGCGGCAAATCGCCCTTGAACTCGCGCGGCAACTCGCGCACGGCCTCGCCCAGGCCGAGCAAGATAGCCTTGCTCCCCT
The DNA here is from genome assembly GCA_035253525.1 of Pyrinomonadaceae bacterium. Lineage (GTDB taxonomy): Bacteria > Acidobacteriota > Blastocatellia > Pyrinomonadales > Pyrinomonadaceae > QHXM01. Next base: position 524 of record DATFCB010000247.1, read on the forward strand.
CGTTCACCTTGCCGCTCGTGTAATCGAGCGTATCCATAGAGATGTTTGAGAAGACGAAAAGGTCGCTTTCGAAGCGGGCGCGTGCCAGCACGTGTTCCAACAGTTTCGGGAAGTCCGTCAAATCCTGCGGCGTGTCTGTCAGTATCAGAAACTTCGTCAGCGAGAGTTGCCCTTCGCCGAGGATGCGAAAACCGGAGACGAGCGCTTCGCGTTTGTAGCGCTCGCGGACGACGGCCGCTGCCAGCGAGTGAAAGCCTGTCTCGCCGTACGACCAGAGGTCCAACACACTCGGCATGACGAGCGGGAAGAGCGGCGAAAGGAGTTTTTGTAAATAATCGCCGATGAAGAAATCTTCCTGGCGCGGCTTGCCCACGACCGTCGCCGGGTAAATCGCGTCGCGGCGATGAAAGACGGCCTCGACGTGGAAGACCGGGTAGTCGTGTTGCAAAGAGTAGTAGCCGTAATGGTCGCCGAAGGGGCCTTCGGGCCTGCGCTCGCGCGGCGGAACCTGGCCCACCAAAGCGAACTCGGCTTCGGCCACGAGCCTGTGCCCGTGGCCCAGCGGGTTTTTCGTCATCCTGACTTTCTGGCCCGCGAGCACCGAAGCCAGGACAAGCTCGGGCACGTCTTCCGGGAGCGGTGCTATCGCCGCGAGAATGAGCGCGGGCGGGCCGCCGAGGAAGACCGTAACGGGGAGCGATTGGCCTGCGCGCTCGGCCGCGTCGTAGTGAAAGCCGCCGCCCTTGTGTATCTGCCAGTGCAGGCCGGTGGTCCGCGCGTCGTAACGCTGCATGCGATACATGCCCAGGTTGTGCTTGCCCGTCTCCGGGTGCTCAGTGTAGACGAGCGGCAACGTGAAGAAAGGGCCGCCGTCTTCCTGCCAGGTCGTCAGGACGGGCAACTCGTTGAGGCGCGCGGGCCGGTCCATGACCTGCTTGACGGGCGAACGACTGGTGTTGCGCGTGCCGAGCTTGAGGGCTTCGAGCGCGAGCGCGCGGTGCTGCCAGAGGCGTGCGGGGCGCGGCGGCAGCAAGGCTTCGGCGACGGCCACGGCCTCGCGCACAAGGGCTTCAGGTTTTGGGCCAAAGGCGCGCTCGATGCGGCGCTCCGTGCCGAAAAGGTTCGTCACCACGGGGTAGCGGCTGCCCTTGACCTTCTTGAACAAGAGGGCCGGGCCTCCGCGCTCTATGACGCGGCGGTGGACTTCGGCCAATTCCAGGTTTGGGTCAACTTCCGTTTCGATGTGGACGAGATCGTTTTCGCGTTCGAGCAGATCCAGGAATGAGCGCAGGTTCGGGTGCATCTGATGGGACAGTATAGCCGTGGACGAGTGTTAGGCAAGCAGGAATGAGCCACGGAGGGCACAGAGGAAGAGAGGGATTTGAAATAGGAGGTTTGAAATAGAAGATATGAAATCTCAGCTTTGAAATCTGTGATTATCGTTTTGTCTTCCTCTGTGCCCTCCGTGGTTGGACAGTCAATTCGGTGGCGAGTCTTCGCCGGTCCCGACTTGCCTGGGGCGAGTGACGGTGTCGGTCGGCGGCGGCTGTTGGCTGAGGCGCTGCTCGATTTCAAGTGCGGCGTTGCGCGCGGCCGTGGAAATCTCCGGGTCAGGAGATTCGATGTATGGATTGAGCCGGTCGAGCGTGCCCGTATCGCCGACTTTCGCCAGGACTCTGAGAAGTTCGATTTGCGTGATGCCGTTCGCGCGTTCAAGGAAGAGGTAGAGAGGTTCGGGCGTTTCGAGTGTGGAGAGGTAGGCGCGGGCCTGCGACGCGCGCGATGAGTCCAGCGCGCGTACAACGTCAAACAGGGTCGAGGTCTTACCGACGCGGTAGAGCGCCCAGTCCAGCGCGAGCCTAACGCGCGCGTTCTTCTCCTGTAGCCTGTAGCCTTCCAGCAGGCGGCGCTGGTTCGCGGCGGAGTTGGCGGCCAGTTCTTCAGCGGCGCGCTGGCGCACGACCGGGTCCTTGCTGCCTAGTTGTTTCGCGGCGGCCGCGCTCGGGTCAGGCCAGTCGTCCCCGTCTGTTTGGGCCAAAACTACGCCGGAGCCAGAGACGGCCAGCAACAGGGTGAGACAGAATATCTTCAAGAGGGATTTCATCGCGTCACCATCAGGGATTTGAAGACGAACGAGCGGGAGAGCTCGGGCGGTTTGAATGTCCGCGAGACGATTTAGTTGCTCGGCCACCGAGAGGGGCTGTCCCTCAACGCGCTTCAGTCCACATCGAGCGGGTTGATGTAAGGCTTGTCCTTGTCCTTCTCCGCGCGCTTCATGGCATCGCGGAATTTCTCTTCGAGCAGCCGCTCGCGGTCTTTGAGCGAGCCCAGTTCCTGCTGGAACAACTGCTCGCGCTGCTGCTTCTGCTTGTCCAGGCCCTTGAGCATTTCGTCGAAGGAGGCCACGGGCTTGGCCTTCTCCTCGTGGGAGATGAGCGCGCCCGTCTGCGCGTCAATCGTCAGCGTCGCTTCGCAGCAGGGGCAGATCAGTGTGAACCGTGTCGTATCCATCGTCGCAACAACTCCTATCTTCGAGGGAACCTAGTCCGAAGGACTGTCAAGTCGGAACCGCGGGCAGTATAGCACTAGTGAGCGGTGAGGTTTGAGCGGAAACAAAAGGCAGCCGCTTTTGTTGCGGCTGCCTTTTGAATCCTTCCTTAAAAATTTCCGTCAGGGCGTGATGGCGTCTTTGACAGCGCCGCCGACCTTCTTAGCCCCTTCGACGGTCTTGTTGCCGACTTTCTTGGCACCTTCGACAGTCTTCTCGCCGACCTTCTTGGCGCGGTTGCCGGCACCTTCGACTACGTCCTCAGTCTTGTCCGCGACTTCAGCACCAGCCTCTTTGCCTTTATTGGCCGCCTCTTTGCCAATGTCCACGGCCTTGCCGCCAACGTCTTCGGCCTTATCGCCGACGAACCCGGCGGCATTGGCTATCTCCTGGCCGCCCTTCGCCAGCACGTCGTCAACGTCATCGACCTTCAAGTCACGCTCCTCGCCGGACTTTGAAGTGACTCGCGCGGTGCGCTTGTTGGCGCGGGTCGTGATAACGACTTTGGAGATGTACGGATTGTTGTTGTAGGTCCGCGTCTCCGTCTGCACGCCGCCCTCTTCGCTCATCGTCGTCGTGTACTCCGTGGTCGGAGTCGTCGTCTCCATGCTCGTCCGTGTATTGCTGTTCGTCATATTCGACGAGTTGGCATTGCTGTTGGTGGCGTCGCCCCCGCAGCCCGTCATCACCGCCAGCGCCAGCGCGCCCGTCCCAATCATCAACTTGATACGCACGTTATTTTCCTCCTGCTAATAAATATTGACCATCAATATTTCGGCAACCGATGTGCCAATGCGAGAAAGGCCGAAAGCCCCGTTTTTGGCGGAAAAAGCCCCGAAAAGCGCGCTAAATGCATACGCTCTCCGCGGCCTGCGTTTCTTTACGATACGAAAGAAGTTTGGAAGAAATTGGAGCGGGCGACCGGACTCGAACCGGCAACCCTCTGCTTGGGAAGCAGATGCGCTACCATTGCGCCACGCCCGCTCAAACTAAAAATCAAGCAGATAAGACTCTGCCCACCGCACGCGTTGCTTCTGGTTGTTCAGCGTCGGAACCAGCCGGAGCGCAACTTCTGTTTCGCCGACTTCGTCAACAGGTATCAAATAAACCTTACCGTCAACGGGGTTCAGAACGGCGAATAAATCTGCCAGCCCTCGATAGCTTACCCTAGCATATCCGTTACCGGCTTTGCTGTAGGCGCAGAAATGAAGGGCTCCGCTTCTAACCCTGCCGGTCTTGCACTGCACGCGCCGCAGGCTAACCTCATCATCAATCACAAAATCGCATTTGTGGCCGTCCCCAAAGGGAATAAATACCGAGTAACCTGCGGCGACTAAGGCGGCCATGATTTTGGCCTCAGTCGAAATACCCTCTTCTCGTGTGTGCATGGGCGCGTCTCCAACGCCACGCATGCCTGAGAGCCAGGGTGGAAGCCTCGGCCAGCGCTTACTTTTTCAAAAGCACGGGAAAGATAATCAACCCGGCGGCTGAGTGTCAACCGATGACGGCCCGACGCCTTTTCAGGAGAGGCTGAGTTCCCCGCCGATCAATCTGCGCGCGACTTCGCCGAGGTGCGCGGTGTCTTCGGGCTTGCGCAGCGTGCCTTGCGCGCCAGCCTTCTTCGCCTCTTCCTGGTCGAGCAGTTCGGCGAAGGCCGTGTAGAAGACGATTGGCGTCTGCTTGTCGAAGTGGCGTATCTCGCGGCACAGTTGCAGACCGTCCTTGTCGGGCAGACCGATGTCCAGAAGAATCAGCGCAAAAGATTTTGTGCGCGCCAGCGCCAGCCCCTCGTCGGCCGTCTGCGCCGTGACCACCGCGAACCCTTCACTCTGCAAACTGAACTCGACCAGGTCGCGCGTGTCCGCCGTGTCCTCGACGAAAAGTACCTGACGCGTTTCATCAACCATTTCTCACCCTCTCCCCCAGACGTTTAGATGTTTTAAGGGTTACCGTTGCGGCCACCCTGCACAATATCAAGCAACGCGCTCAGCCGCTCATCCGTATGCTGCTGTGATTCAGCAATGACGGCCACCACTTCGTTGATATGCTCTTGCTGACGCGCGATGTTCTGAACCTGCCCGGCGAGCTGCGCAACGGTCGCATCCGTGCGCGCCTGTGTCTCGCGTAATGCTTCCAGGTTAATAGAGAACTGCGCCTGTGTCTCGCGCAATGCTTCCAAGTTGATAGAGAACTGCGCTTGCTGCACAAGAATGAAATCCATTGTGCGCTGGCGATCCTCTTCGGTCATTTCTTCTCGCCTTCCTTATCTTTCGCCGGTAAGTTCCTTGAATTCACCGAGAGCTTGCAACTGCTCGTGTGCGCCAATATCCAATGGTCTTTATTTCATCGCCTATCGCTCAGCGCTCACATGATATACCGTTTCATCAACTCCGACCAACGCCCCTGAGCCTTGAGTATCAGCTCTGTGACTTCGCGTACGGCACCGTGGCCGCCCGGAAGCTGCGTGACGAAGTGTGCGGCGGCGCGCGCCTCCGGGACTGCGTCCGCCACGGCGACCGCCAGCGCCGAGCGCTGCATCAAGGGTATGTCCGTCACGTCGTCGCCCACGAAGGCGACCTCGTGCTCGGTCACACCGGCCTCCGCGAGCAGTTCGCTGAAGTCTTTAATCTTGTCCCAGGTCCCCTGGCGTACGTAGCGCATCCCCAACTCGCGCGCGCGCCGCTCGACCAGGCTCGAAGTGCGCCCTGAGATGATGCCGGAAGCGAGCCCCGCGCGGTGGAGCAAGACTATCCCGTGACCGTCGCGTGTGTGAAAGCTCTTCTCCTCGTCGCCGTCCCCGACCAGCGTGATGCGCCCGTCCGTCAGCACGCCGTCGCAATCCATCAAAAGCAGCTTGATGCGCGCCGCACGCCGCTCGATCTCCGCCAGCTCAATCATTTGCAACCTGCTATCGCACCTCGAAGAATCCGACCCCGTCGAGTTTCCAGCCGCCTCCGGCGCGGGCCAGAATGAGGACGGCCGTGCCCGACGCGTCCTGGCCCAGTTGTTTGGTCGTCAATTGAACGTCTACCGCCAGACGGTTCGCGTCCAGCTGCTCCGTGCGGACCACGCGCGTCTGCCAGATTTCGGGCTGGCTGCCGACGATGCCCGCGACGAAGTCCGTCAATTCGCCCGGCGTGATGAGCGCTTCAAGCTCCGCCTTCCTCCCGCTCTTGATCGCCGCGTCCAACTGCGTGATAAAAGTTTTGGCCGAATCATCAACGGCGGGAGAGGCATTGGCCGCGGCCTCCGCACGGATGCGGCCCTGGCGCGCGGCGAGCGTCGAAGCATACTCCGCGTCGGTCTGCACGGCGTCCGCGAAACGGCGCGCGGCTTCGGCCGCCTGCCCTTTACGCAACGCTATCTCAGCCAGTCCGATGTTGCCCCACGCGAGCGCGAGAGGGATGGGCAGCCGGTCTTCCACCAGCGCGCGAAACTCCTTTTCGGCCTCGTCCGTTTTGTTCTGTGCCAGAAGCGAACGTGCGAGCACGATGCGCGCCTCCTGCATGCGCGGCGACGTGGCAAGCATCTCCCGCGCGGCGCTCTCGGCCCCGGCGTAATCCTGCCGGACGAACTTTGCGGTCGCGTCCGTCAGAGGGTCTTCCACCTGCGAGTTGCGCGGCGCAACGTCGTTGGAGTAATCAAGCTGCGGGTAAAGTTTGTCCGGGTCAACCTCGACGCGCGCGAGGCGC
>DATFCB010000248.1:0-2264 GCA_035253525.1 Pyrinomonadaceae bacterium
CTAAAGATGAGAGCAGGAAGCGCCAGAGGCTGAAGGCGTAAAAGCCGGGATGAAACTGCTCCCAGATGAAGGCGTAGAGGTGGTCAACCAGCCGGAAAAGAATTGGCACAGCGACGGCGTACAGGGCGATGGCGATTTCGATGAGGCCGTAGGCACGCAGCGGCCGCTCGATGCGCGCGGCGAGTTTCCCGGCCCAGGCGCTCCCGAGCGCAAGCCCGCCCATGAAGGCTGCGAGCACGGCGCTGATGGCGAACGTCGTCGCGCCGAAGACCAGGCCGAGCATGCGCGCCCACAAGACTTCGTAGATGAGTCCGGTCGCGCCCGACAGGACGAAGCAGAGGCCCGTCAGCCAGAGGCTCGTTTTCGAATAAGCGCGCGAAGACTCAGCGCGGACAAGAGCCCGCTCGGAAACGGCTGTCATGAATAGCTTCTCTCCACATAGAGGACTGAATCAATCAAAGGTGGGGCGTGAGAAATCAAATATAGCACTATTTCGACCAGCGTCACCGACTTTTCGTCCGCAGGCTTTGATGACCGGCTCAACTCGAAGAGGCGACGGCCCCCAGAATCAGGAAAATGACGGTCAGCAGCAGGTAAAAAGAGTTGAGCACGAGCGCGACGACTGCCATCGCTTTGGAGTTCTGCGGGCTCGTGTCGCGGCTGGCTTTGGACGCGGCGACGATGCCGAGGATTGCGCCGACGAGCGCGCCGAGCGCGCTGATGATGAAGATTCCGCCGATGACTTCCGAGTCGACGCCCGTCGCGCCCGCGATGATGCAGAACCCTAGCAAGGCGAAAGCGCTGATTGCGAGGACGAGCGAGGTGACGGCCATGCCCCTGCCCTGCCGCGCGGCGCTCGACGGATAGGTCTGCGGCGCAAGCGCGGGCGGAGGCCAAGTGGGCTGCGGCTGCGCGTACGGCTGCGGCCGTGGCGGCAGTGGCTGATGAACAGTCTCGGGCCACGTCGGCGGCGGGGCGGTAACGCGCGGGTCAGGCATGATGACAGTCGCCGCCATATCGCCCGTGGCAGAACTGTCAGCGGTCAGCGCCGAGCCATCCTCCAAACAAAAGGCCATCGTGTCGTCATACACACGCTGGCACACCGAACATCGTTTCATCTCTTTCTGAGTTTTCCTTTACAAGTAAATCACGTGCGACGTGCGCCAGATATTACCAGGAATGGAGCCGGGGGCGGCAGTCGTCAGGAGGATGACGTAGTTGCCGTCGCCGGCCGGGGCCGTCTGGTTAAGCTCGTCCCACGTGGCCGGGACGTAGGCCGCGCCCTCTGCCACGCCCGCGTCCGGCGCGGCCAGCGCGAGCCTGCGCAGGCAATGATAGAGGTGTTCGGTCCCGACCCCATGACGCCCCTGCTCTTCCCCGATTATCAATCTCACCTCGGCGCGCTCGGCGATGAAGTGCGCGACGAGCGAGGCCGCGAGCGTCACGCCGCGCTCGAATCTTGTGCCGTCGTCTTTCTCGCCCGCGCCGCTCATCATCCTCGTGTCGAGCGCGACGGTCACGCGCCTCTCGTCCTCGGCCGTAAACTGGCGCACGATGAGGCGGCGCGAGCGCGCCGTCGCCTTCCAGTCAATGTGGCGCAGGTCGTCCTGCGGCTGGTAGTCGCGAAGCGAAAAGAGGTCGTGCCCGGCACCGCGTCGCGCCGAGGCGAGCCTGCCGGCGTTCATAGGCAGCAGGTGCAACTCGTCGCCCAACGCTTCGGGCTTCGGATAGACGACGATGTCCACGTCGCGCGCGCGCAGGCGACGGCGACGACGGAAGAAGCCGAAGGGGAAACGCGTCGAAAGCTCGAAGCCCGTGATTAGCTCGTGCCCGCGTTTCGGGAAAAGCTGCTCGACGCGCTGCTCGGCGGCGGCGCGGTGCGGGACGTACATGAAATAAGCGAGCGTGCGCTTGCCGAAACGCGGACGCGGTTTGCGCTTCCCTTTCTTCTCTTCGCCCGTGTTCAGCGGCCCGCGCGCCTCGACCAGCACGGAGAAGGAGGGCAGAAAGCGTTTCCGGTTGCGGATGGTGACGATGACCGGGGCGGGCTCGCCCGCGTAAATGTGGTCCGGGAAGCGCGCCGAAACGACCAACTCGCGCAGGCTCGCGCGCGCCGCGGCCCACGAGACGAACAGCGTCGCAGCCAGCAGCGAGAAGACCAGAAAAAGAAGATTGTTCCCGGTGTTCCACGCGGCGAAGGCGACGACCACCAGGATGCCTATGAAGATGACGCCGCCTTTTGTCACCTGGAGCGGCACGTCGAA
>DATFCB010000249.1:0-2486 GCA_035253525.1 Pyrinomonadaceae bacterium
GAAGAGGTCGACGACCTCGCTGCCGCTGGCCGCAGTCTCGACCCCCACACGCTGACTGCTGATCGCGTCGCTCAGTGTAGTGGTCGCCACGGACGCGCCCGTCACGCCGTCAAGTGCCATGTTGTTCGCGTAAGTGTTCCTTGCGCCGAGCGGGAGCTGCTGAACCTGCCTTGCCGTAGAGTCTGCGGTCCCCGGCTGAACGGTGTACATACTTTGTCCCATGCCCGCCGGGCCGCCGCCACCACCGCTGCCAGTGCCTACTCTACCTTCTACTCCGTCGGGGTCATAGACCTGCGGGTCTAACTTCAAATCGTCTGGAACGGGGACGACGGGGCGGTAGCGGTAGTAGGGAGCCTGAATCGGCTGGATGAAGGAGACGGGCTTGCCGGAGACAAGCGAGAGCGAGACGTTCTCCCAGTCCTCCTCGCTGACGTTGTCCACGATGGCCCAGCCCTGGAAGAAGGGCTGGCCCGTGGAGTCCATGACCACACGGTAAGTCGTCTTCCAGATCGGGGCGGCAATCGTGTAGCTGACGACCATCTCGCGCGCGCCTGTCCCGTCCGAGGTGACGGCGATGGTCTTGGCGTCGCGTCTGCGCGCCGAAGCGCTGGCGTGCGCAAACTCCGTGATGTCGCGCCGCGCGCCCTCGTCCACGAGCTTGATCGAGCGCACCTCGGCCAATTCGAAGCTCGCCAGTTCGCCCCCCTCCGAGGCTATGACGAGCGCGTGCGTCTTGACCGGCAGCGTCTTGTCGTCCGTCTGCGTAATCCGCTCCTCGACCGTCAAAATCGAGCCGGTCGCCGTGCGGTTCATTGTCGAGACGACGACGCGCGCGCCCTGCAACTGGCTCAGCACCCCGGCGAGACCGCCCTGCGTGTTGTTGCCCGACTCCGCTTCGATGGAGAAAGGAATGTCCGCCATGCGCGCAGAGGGCGGGGCAGACGAGTTGTAGCTGACCGCGCCGATGCGTCCTTCGCCGAGGTCGAGCACGATCATTGATTTGAGCACGTCGTCCACCTGCGACTGCTTGAACGAGAGGTCGATCTCGGCATGGCCCGTGACTAGCCCGCGCCTCTCTATGTAGGCGACGCCGTTGCTGTAAAGAATCACGCGGCGTATGGGGAGGACGGACGGGCGCGCGGCGGGCGTAGAAGAGGCGGCGGCGCTCGCTTGTCTGGCGGCGGGCGTGCGCCGGGCGTGGCGCTGCATCTGCGCCTGTACGTTGAGCGAGCAGACGAGTGCCATGGTCATCAGCAGCAGTTTGGGTCTCATAGGTAGCCTCCAAAGAGATATGAAGAGAAAGACGGGATTCTTGGGGAGATTCCTTCCTTGAACGGTCCGGCGGCTGAGTTCTTGTGCCGGCTTTGGGTGACAGACAATTGATGCAGGTTTTCGTCAACTGGTTGACCAACGAAAAAAGGCGGTTCACGCAAAGGCGCAAAGCCGCAAAGAAAGCACGCAAGGAGATGAAGCCTTCAACCTCTTTGCGCGCTCTTTGCGGCTTTGCGCCTTTGCGTGAAGCTTTTCTTATTTGTACTTGCCGAGATCGAGCGTGAAGCAGACCACTTTGGTCTGGCTGCCTTCCAGGAGGGCCGCGCCGAAGAGGAGCGTGACGAATGTGCCGTCCTGGCGTATGAACTCGCGCACGAAGGGCGTGCAGGCCCCCGTCTCGCGCATCTCTATAAACGCCTTCTCGTCCAGATTGAGTTTTCCAGAGCGCGTCACCTTATCCCAGTGCAGCCGGCCGAGCCGTAAGTCGTCCTGCGTGTAGCCGAGCGTATCCAGGAAGGCGTCGTTCGCGGCCGTAATCGCGCCCTTCAAGTCCCAGAACATGATCCCGATCATGTTCGATTCAAACAGGCGACGGAAACGCGCCTCGCTTTCGCGCAGCTCTTTCTCTATGCGCTGGCGCTCGGCCAATTCCTTCATCAGCCGCAGATTCGTGTCCGCCAGATCACGCGTGCGCTCCCGGACGCGCTCTTCCAGGATGCTCTGGGCTTCGTAGAGCATCTCTTCTTCGCGCTCTAACTCGGAGACTTGAAGACGCAGGTCGCTGCTCTTCTGCTGCATGCGCTGGCGCGTGGTGGCGTCCGCCGTGGCGTCCAGCAGCAGGACCCAGGTTCCCTCCTTTCTTTTGAAGAGGTAAACGTCCGCGTAAAGTCCCTCGTGCGTCTGTATGTAAGGCAGAAAGAGGTTGGGGGTCTCAAGCGGAAGCATGCCGTGTAGGAAGGTGATGTGTTCCGAGACATCCATCCTCTCGTCGAGGCCCGTCACATCGTGCGCCCCCCAATCGCCGCCCCACGCGGCCAGCCGGTTGTCATCCGTCACCAGCATGTACGCGGGAGAACGTGCGTCTTCGGTCAATTCCAGAATGAAGTCGCGTATGGGAGCAGGAAGGTCACTCATTTCGAGTCTCCATCATTTTTCGGGCCAGGGCCGTGAAAGCCTCTTCAACGCCCGCGCCCGTCTTGGCGCTGGTCTTGATT
>DATFCB010000250.1:0-2339 GCA_035253525.1 Pyrinomonadaceae bacterium
CAACAATTCGTGAATCGTGAATCGAAAAAAACCGTTCGACGATTTGCGATTCACGATTCACGAGTTTCCGATTCACGGCTTTTTCAGTCCCGGCCGTTGCACAGTCCCTGACTGCGGCGCGTAGCTGAGGATTGTGCCGCCGAAGCCGACGGCCCAGCCGCGCGTGCGCCCCGCGAAGCAGAGGCGTTCGAGCGCGTGGGTCGTGCCGCTCGGTACGACCGTCCAGCGTGTGCCTCCGTCGGTCGTGTGCAGCAGTGTGCCGCCCGCGCCCGCGGCCCAGCCTTCGAGCCGGTCAAAAAATTTTACGTCGAAGAGGTCGGCGTTCGTGTTCGACACCTGCGGCGTCCACGTCCGCCCGCTGTCGCGCGTCACGAAGACCTTGCCTTCCGCGCCGACGGCCCAGCCGCGGCTGCTGTCAACGAAAGACGTGGCGGTGAAGCGCACGCGCCGCACCTCGTTCGTCATCCCCGTCGGGGAGACAGGGACGAGCACCATCCCTGTGTTCCAAGTCTCGCCGCCGTCCGAAGTCTTTAAAACGGTCGAGCCAGCGCCGACGAGCCATCCCTGTTGGCCGTCAAGGAAGAGGCCGCCGAGCAGCAGGTGTCGTGTGGGGACGCGCTGGCGCTCCCAGGTTAAGCCTCCGTCGCGCGTCGTGTAGAGCGCGCCCGCCTCGCCGAAGGCCCAGCCGCGCCCGCCGTGCGTGAAGAGCGCGCGAACCAGCCGCGTGTCCTCATCTTTGCCGAGCACGTCAATGCGGTCCCATGACGCGCCGCCGTCCGTCGTGCGCAGCAGGTAAGTGCGCTTCTCGTCCAGCTCTTTGAGTTCGTAGATGCTGCGCTCGCAGACCAGCCAGCCGTTGTTCTCGTCCATGAAGTAAACGTCGTGCAGCGCGTCTGCCGTCGGGCGCGCTTTCGCACGCCAGGTCGCGCCGCCATCTTCGGTCGCGAGCAGGACGCCGCTGCCGCCGACGGCCCAACCGCGCCGCTCGTCCAGAAAAAAGACGGCGTGCAGCCACGCGAGCGACCCCGAACGCTGCCGCGTCCACGCGCCCGCCGCAAGAGCAGTGGGCAGCAGGCAGTGGGCAGTGGGCAATAAAAGCAGAAAGCAGAAAACAGCGTGCGGCAAACGGCGTCGGCGCGTATTGCGCCGATGACTGCCGACTGCCCATTGCCTGCTGCCTACTTTTCTCATGAGTGTCCGCCGCGCGCGGCGCGTTCCGTCGTCGCCCCGGCGTCCGTCGAGGGGCGGCGCTCGGTCGCGAGGTGTCTGAGCATGACGAGCACGGGCGTCATGTCGCGGCCCATCGTGAAAGCCTGACGCGCGGCGACGGTGATGGCCTGGACGGGTTCGGGCGCGATTGTTTCTTTGGCACACTCGGCGCAGACGTTGTTGCCGTAGAGCTTTTTCAGGAGGCGGTCGGAGTCGTGCTTGCCGAGCAGCGAGAGGATGTCGCCGGGCGGAACCTTGAGGCCGTCGGCCAGGCGAAGTGCGCTCTCCAAATTGACGGTCGTGATGACGGAGGATTGCAGCTTCGAGAGCAGCCCCTGGTCGAAGCCCGTCTGCCGGCAGAAGTCCACCTGCTTGAGGCCCAACTGGCGCAAGCGATCCGTGATGAACCGCGCCAGCGGCGTCGCCGGCGGCACAGGTTTTCTACTCATGGGGGAATCTCCGAGGGATGAGGGATAAACGAAGGGATGAGGGATGAGGGATGAAGGATGAAAATGAAAAAACCGTATCGCAAGTTTTTCTATTCATCCCTCATCCCTCTTTCCATCCCTCATCCCTTCTTCTTACCATCCTCCAGTGAAGACGCGGAAGAGGTTGACCATTGGGAGCACTTCCATGAAGCGCTTCCATGTCTTCAGGCGGTTGCCGGGAACGAGGACTTGATCGCCGGGAACGAGGAAGGCCATCTCTCTGGCCCGGCCCCGCTCGATGTCTTTGACGTTAACGAAAATCGGTTTGACCATGCCGTCCGCCTGCTGGCGCAGGATGACGACTTTCGACTTGTCGCCCGTGTCGAGGACGCCGCCCGCCATCGCCAGCGCCTCCGTGATGCTGTAGCGGCGCGACATCGTCCGCACGCCGGGCTGCGCCACGTCGCCGACCACCGAGTAGATGGCTGAGACTGCCTTGTCGAGCGAGACCGTCACCTGCGGGTCTGTGACGTACTCGTTCAGCCGATCCCTAATCTCTTCCTGCACCTGCTCGGTCGTCTTCCCCGCGACGACGATGCCTTCGGGGATGAGCGGGTAGCTGATTCTCCCGTGGGGCGGGACCGTGATGCCCAGGCGCGAGTAGCGCTCCTGGCCGAAGATCGAGACGGAGATGACATCCTC
>DATFCB010000251.1:0-4545 GCA_035253525.1 Pyrinomonadaceae bacterium
CCCCGGCTATCATGTTCATCCCCTACGGGGATGGGCCCGTGTTTCTTGCACGGAAAATCTGCCGTCGCATTTATCCGAGAATCGCTGTAGTATTCCCGCCCGTTCCATCATTCCTGTGAGGCTCGTGTGAAGGCTGACTAATGGAGACTGGCCCGGAGGCTGCCACGGACGTGCGGCCCGACGAAGCTGGCGACAGAGAGCGCCGTCGCGGGCGTCGAACAAAGCTCGTCAAGTGGGCGGTCGTCGTCTTTTCGGCCGCGGGCATAGCGCTCACGCCCGTCCCCAGCGGGGTCACGCCGCAGTCCTGGCGGCTGCTGGCGATTTTCGTCGCGACCATCATCGGCTCCATCCTGCGCCCTGTGCCGAGCGCCGCGATTGTGCTCCTGGGCGTGACGGCCGTGGCGTTGACCGGCGTGCTCTCTGTGAACGAAGCACTGCGCGGCTACGCGGACCCAGTGGTCTGGCTCGTGCTGGCGGCCTTCTTCATCTCGCGCGGGATGATTAAGACTGGACTGGGCCGGCGCATCGCGCTCCACTTCATACGCGCCATAGGCCACCGCTCGCTCGGCCTCGGCTACGCGCTCGCCTCCACGAGTGCGCTCCTGGCGTCCGTCATCCCTTCGGTCGGCGCACGCTCGGGCGGCGTCATCTTCCCCGTCGCGGAGAGCCTGGCCGAAGCCTACGAGTCGCGGCCGGGGCCGACCGCGCGCCGCCTGGGTGCGTTCCTCTTCGTGACGCTCTACCAGTGTGAAGTAGTCATCTGCGCCATCTTCCTCACGGGCCAGGCGTCGAACCCCATCATCGCCAAGTTCGCCTTGCAGGAGACGGGCATCAACCTGACTTACAGCCGTTGGCTCGTCGGCGCGATTGTGCCAGGAATAATCTCGCTCGTCGTCGTCCCGCTCATCATCTATCGCCTCTTCCCGCCCGAGGTCAAACGCACGCCGGATGCGGCACGCGCGGCCTCGGCAGAGCTTGAGCGGATGGGTCCGATGACGCGTGCCGAGAAGACTATGCTCTCGGTCTTCGCGCTGGTCGCAGTGCTCTGGGTCGTCGGCGACAGGCTGGAAGATTGGACGCGCGGAGGAATCCCGAACATACATTACGCGACGGTCGCGCTCGTCGGCATCTGCGTCCTGCTCGTGGGCCGCGTCCTCGACTGGGAAGACCTGCTCGCGGAGCGTAACGCGTGGGACGTGTTCATCTGGTACGGCGGATTGGTCCGCATGGCCGAGGCTCTGGGCGAGACGGGCATCACTAAACGGTTCGCGGACGCGACGGCCGGGCTGACAATCGGCTGGGCGTGGTGGGTCGCGCTCGCCGTGCTGCTCCTGGTCTACTTCTACGCGCACTACGGATTTGCCAGCATCACCGCGCACGTCACGGCGATGTACATCCCGTTCCTCGCCGTCACCATCGCGGCCGGAGCGCCGCCCTTGCTCGCCGTCCTCCTGCTCGCCTACTTCTCGAATTTGGGAGCATCGCTCACGCACTACGGCACCACGCCCGCGCCCATCTGGTTCGGCGCAGGCTACGTCAAGCAGCGCACATGGTGGTGGCTCGGCCTCGTCGTCTCGCTCCCCAACATCCTCATCTGGGGCGCGGTCGGGATTGTGTGGTGGAACATTCTCGGCTGGATATGAGAAGAAGGGATGAGGGATGAAAGGGGTTGAGTGAACCGCTCACTGAATCATTGCTTCAACGGGCCTTCACTTCATCCCTCATCCCTCCGCCCTCATCCCTTACTTCTCCGGCATTTGTATTGGGACGGTTGTGGTAACCGGGGGGCGTCCGCCGCCGGGCGGGGCGGCGCTGGGCGGCTCGTCGCCGCCGAGCTTGGCGAGCACGTCTTCGTCTATGTCAATCTGGCCGGCCGCTTCCATGCGCGCCTGCGCCGCGAGGATGTAGTCCTCGAAGACCTGGTTGCGGCGCTCCGTGAGCGCGCCCTCCATCAGCATCTCGCGCTGCTTGGCGAACTCGCCCAGGTCCGCCTCCTTGCGCTTGGTCGCGCCGATGACGACCCAGTCCTTCCCGACCTTGATGGGCGTCTTCGTCACCTCGCCCTCTTTCAGATTGTAGATGGCATCCTGCGCGGCCGTGTTCATGTCCAACTCGCCGAGCGGGATCGTGGTGGCGTAGCCGTCCTGCGTCTTTGCCTCCAGGCCCAGCTTCTCGGCCGCCGCCTTGAGGTCGGCTGCGCCCGTCACGGTGTTCGCGAGGTTGCGCGCCGTCTCTTCGAGCTGGCCTTCGGCGCGCTCCCGCTTGAGGGCCTGCGCGACCTTCTCTTTGACCTCGTCGAAGTCCGGCATGTAGTTCGGGTCGCGTTTCTCTATCAGCATCGGGACGGCGAAGCCGTTCGGGATGGGCGTCACATTCCCCACGTCCTGCGGGTTTTCGAGCGGCGCGATGCCCTGCTCGAACTGCTGGTTGCTGCCGATCTTCGGCACGTCGTCGCCGGGCACGACGAACGGCGTCTCGCGCACCATGTCGGCCGCGCTCATGTTCGCCTCGCCTGCCAGTTCCTGTGCCACTTTCTGAAAGTCCTTCGTCTCCTTGAGGCGTCCGGCCGCGCGCTGCGCCAGCGCCGCCGCCGCCGCGTAACCTTTCCGGTTGCGTATCGAGACGAGCAACTCCTGCTTCGCCTCCTCGAAGGTCTTCGGCACGCTCTCGCCGCGGCGGAAGATGTAGTAGGCGTTGCCGTACTTGATCGGGCCGGAGATGCCCCCGACCTCCGTCTCGAAGGTGCGCTGGAGCGGGTCGTCGGGCTTGTTCGGGTTCTTCTTCACGACGCCCGCGAGCCAGCCGCCTTCCTTGGCCGTCGCGGGGTCTTCCGAATTACCCCTCGCCGTGTCGCCGAACTCCTGCTCGGTCGCCGTTCCCGTCGTGCCGCGCAGTTTCTGGGCCAGGCCGTCAGCCTTGGCCTTGACGGTCTCGGCCAGCTTCGGGTCCGCGATCTTCAACACGATCTGCTGCACCTTGTGCCCGCCCTGCTTCAGCTCCGGCGAAAGCTTGTCGTACTCCTCGCGCAGCTCCGTCTCAGGTATCTGAATCTTCTCGCCCAGCTTGGCCGTCTCGACGAACAGGTAGCGGACCTTTTTCTGCGCGACGAGGATGCGGTAATCCGTCTTATGCTGCTCGTAGTAGTCGCGTAACTCCTGGTCGGACGGGTTGATTTTGGCGGCGAGCTTGTCGGCCATGACGGGCACGTAAACGAGGTCGAAGGTGGTCGCGCGGCGCTGGTAGTCGCGCTGGACTTCCTCCTCCGAGACGTTGACGCCAGCGGTGACGAAGGCGCGCAGTTTGTCCACCATGATGGAGTCGCGGACACGTTCTTCGAAGCGGGCCACATCGCCGACCCTCTGCTTGTACTTGTTGACATCAACCTTGCCCGAGGCGTCCTTGTTCTCCTCGCGAATCATCGCGGCCACCTCTGCGTCCGACGCCGTCAGGCCGAGGCGCTTGGCCTCCTGCACCATCACGCGCTGGCGTATGAGCTGATTGAGCAGCATCCCGCCGATCTGGCTGTTAAGGACCGAGGGGTCGCCGACCTGCTGGACGAGGTCGCCGACTGTAATCTCGTCGCTGCCGACCGTCGCGACGACTTCCCTGTTGGTGGCCGAGGGTGCGGCGCTGTTGCGCGTGGGCGCGTAGAAGACGACGAGGCTGACGGCCATCAAGATGGCGAACCCGACAATGATCAGGCTCCGCGTGCGCTCCATCTTGCTTAAAAACTTGAGCATTATTTATGACCTTCCGAAAGGGAGTAATCAGTAGTCAGTAATCAGTGGTCAGTAAAAAGCTGAATACTGATTACTGAAGGCTGATTACTTATTGCAAATCGCGGATTGTAACGGAGAGACGGGCGCGCCCGCAACCGTGCGCGGAGGGCGGCGGCCGTGCCGTCGCCCTCTTTTGTGCCAATGCCCGACGGGGTGCCGGTTGATTGGGCGCGCGTGCGGGTGCTATTTTAACCGCTACGTATGAACATGGCGGAACATTCTTTCTGGCTGTGGATCGGCTTCGGTGCGCTCATCTTCACCATGCTGAGCCTCGACCTGGGGCTCTTCAACCGCAAGTCGCACACGGTCACTTATAGAGAGTCGGCCATCTGGAGTTCCGTCTGGGTCTCGCTGGCGATGATCTTCGGCGGCGTCGTCTTCTGGCACCTCGGCAAGCAGAAGGGCGTCGAGTTCCTCACCGGCTACCTGATAGAACTCTCGCTCTCGGTGGACAACCTGTTCGTCTTCCTGCTGGTCTTCGCCTACTTCAAGGTCCCTGCTAAATACCAGCACCGCGTCCTCTTCTGGGGCGTGATGGGCGCGCTCGTGATGCGCCTGACGATGATCGCGCTCGGCGCGGCCCTCATCGAGCGCTTCCACTGGATCATCTACGTCTTCGGCGTCTTCCTCGTCTACACCGGCATCAAGATGCTGCGGCAGGGCGAGACCGAGGTCCACCCGGAGGACAACCCCGTCGTCCGCTTCGTCACGCGCTTGGTCCCGATGACGCGCCACTACGACGGCGAGAAGTTCTTCACCGAGGTTG
>DATFCB010000252.1:0-2915 GCA_035253525.1 Pyrinomonadaceae bacterium
CAAGAGGCTGATAATGGACGGCTACCCCGTGCAGCTTGTTTTCGCGGGCGAGCCGGCCCCGGAGGTCAGAAGTCTGGAATCGGAGGTGCGGGCCGCCGGGCGCGGCGAGGAGATCATTTTCACGGGCTATCTGGACGAGAAAGATTATTTCAGCGCCGTCTTCGCGTCGGACGTGATCGTCAACCTGAGAAACCCTTCTATGGGCGAGGCGTCGGCCACCCTGATGCACGCGCTCGCGGCCGCCCGGCCGACGATTGTCAGCGACCTCAACCAGTACCGCGAGTTCCCGGACAAGGTCTGCTGGAAACTGGCCCACGGCGAGAGCCAGGCAGAGGAGTTGTATGCATATCTGCGCGCGCTCCTGTCGGACAAATACCTGAGGGCGGCGATTTCAAACAATTCCGCGGAATACGTCAGAAACGTGTTCGCCTGGGAAAAGATTATCGCCCGCTGGCGGCAGCTCATCTCGAAATCAGTTGCGCAGCCATAGCTCCGACGGAGCTGATTACCCGGCAGTTACCCGGACAATCTCCCAGTAATACCTCGTTGACAATGCCGAGAGCGGAAGGGTATATTTTAGGTCGAGCGCATCCTCATGATGCGCGTAATTTTTGGCCTATCCAGCTTGCCAGCAGCGACACTTCGGAGTTAAGTAACATGAAGAAATTTGCGGCCATACTTTTTATCACGGCCACCTTTGCTTTGAACGCCTTCGGGCAGACGACCACTCCCCCCACGCTGAGGATTGTCACGGAGTCCCCGAACCTGCCTTCGGAGCTTTACTACGGCGACGTTAAGGTGAAGCCGTTGCGTTACCGGCCCGGAACGAACACCCTCATCACAATCAACGACAACGACTTCTTTATCCAACAGCAGTACGTGGATTTCCTGCGGCGCTTCCCGGAGGCCGGGGGGCTTGAGTTCTACCTGAACATCATGAAAGGGTGCGTCAAGACGGACGTTGAGTGCATCCGGTACACGCGCGGCGCGCTGTCGGCCAACTTCTTCCGCTCACCGGAGTTTCAGCGCAAAGGCTCTTACGTGATGTACCTCTACATGGTCTCACTCGGACAACGGCCTTCGACGGACGCGGAGCTGGCGGACCCGAATAAGAACAAGTTCGAGCGCCCGCACTATCAGGAATTCATGGCGGATTTGGGCAGCATCTCCGACCCCAACGACCAGGGCACGGACGCCAAGAAGAACACCCTGACGGCCGCGTGGCTGCAACGCCCCGAGATTCAGCAGCGCTACGGCAACCTGACAAACGCCGCATTCGTCCAGAAGCTGCTCGACACGGCGGGCGTGACGATTTCGAACCAGAGCGCGCTGGTCGCGGACTTAAACGCCTCGCGCAAAACGCGCGCACAGGTCTTGCGCGACATCGTCGAAAGCCCGGAGGTGAACGCCAAGTTCTACAAACAGTCGTTCGTCACCATGCAGTACTTCGGTTACCTGCGCCGCGACCCGGACCTGCGGGGCTACGTCTTCCACAACAACCGCTTCAAACTGGTCGCCGATCAGGCTCTCATGGAGAACATCATGGTCCGCGGCTTCATTGAGTCGCCGGAGTATTTCAACCGGTTCTAGTCGGCAACGACGTTCGGTGAAAGAGTTGCCGGATGTCCAGAAGTGAATCCCCTTTGCATGAGAGGCCGGCCATTACGAGATGGCCGGCCTCTCGTGTTTTGGCGGGCCGGGCCTGACCGCCCCTTGACGAATGCGCATCGGACTTGACGGCATCCCGCTCGGCGAGATTAAGACGGGCGTCGGACATTACACACACGAACTGGCTCGCGCCCTCGCCCGCGCGGCCCCGGCCGACGAGTTCGAGCTGGTCTCGCCGCATCCTTACGTCGCCGACGGCGGCGACGAGGGCGAGCAAATGTCGCCGCCGAACCTGCGCCTGATGCGGGCGCGGGTCAACCGGATTCTTCGCAGGCGCTGGTGGTCACTGGGCTTGCCCCTCTACGTCAGACGAGTACGGTTCGACCTTTTCCACGGCACAAACTACGACGTACCGCTGTGGGGCAAGTGCCCGACAGTCGTCACCGTTCACGACCTCTCCATGTTCTTACACCCCGAAACTCACGAGGCGCATCTGGTCAGGCGCGCGCGGCGGCGGCTGCCGATGATGGCGCGCAGGGCCACGATGATTATCACGCCGTCGCAAAGCGTGAGGCGCGAGACCTGCGAGCATTTGGGCGTCGGGCCTGAAAAGGTCGTGGCCGTGCCGGAGGCCGCGCGCCGCTCGTTCCGGCCAGTCACGCGCGAGGAGACGGCGGAGATGCGCCGCCGTCTTAAGGTCGAGGACGAGTTCATACTTTTCGTGGGGACCATAGAGCCGCGGAAGAATTTGCTGACGCTCGCGCGCGCCTTCGACGAACTCCTGCGGGCCACACCTTTGCGCCCGCAACTGGTGATTGCCGGAAAGGAAGGCTGGCTCACGGGCGAGCTGTTCTCTTACCTGAAGGGCGCGGACGTGCGCGAGCGCGTGCGTTTCACGGGCTACGTCACGGACGAAGACCTGCGCGCGCTCTACTCCTCGTGCAAGGCGTTCGTCTACCCTTCGCTGTACGAGGGTTTCGGCCTGCCGCCTTTGGAGGCGATGGCGTGCGGCGCACCCGTCATCACGAGCCGCGTCCCAAGTTTGATGGAGACGGTCGGGGACGCCGCGCGCCTCGTCCCGCCGACGGATTCCCGCGAGCTGGCGCAAGCCATAATTCGCCTGCTCGAAGATTCCGGCGAGCGGGAGCGACGCTCGTCCGCAGGCTTGAAACGCGCGGCCGAGTTCTCATGGGAGAAAACGGCCACCGCGACCCTGGACGTTTATCGTGAAGCCCTGAAGAAAGGGCGGCAGTAGTAAGAGTCTCACGCAGGAGGCGCAAAGGCGCGAAGAAAGCAGTCGAGCTTTT
>DATFCB010000253.1:0-2988 GCA_035253525.1 Pyrinomonadaceae bacterium
TCCTGCCCATCATCGAAGAGGCCGGCGGCCATTTCACAGATTGGCGCGGGCAGAGAACCATTCACGGCGGCGACGCCATCTCGACCAACGCGCTGCTTTTCGACAAAGTGATGAAAGCAGTGATAAGTGATGAGTGATAAGTGATGAGTTAAAGCGTCTTTCTTTTACTTATCACTTATCACTCATCACTTATCACTGCCTTTAAATTATATTTATGTTCTGATAAAAAGAATTGCTTTGACTTGAGCAGAGGGCGTTACTTAAACTCGCGCTGTCCTTTGGTTGGTGCGGATTTCTAAACCGCGTGCTTGCAGCGTGGCGATTTAAGGCGACTTGCTCCACGTAAAAAACTGCTAAAGAGCCGGGTGGTTACTTTGTCGCACGCTCCGCCGAGAAGCCCCCCGCGCTACTTCTTTAGCGCGGGGGGCTTCGCTTTTGTCGTCAGCGCGGAAATTTGAAGGAGGAGATGATGTCAGACGACCAGAACAACGGGGCTGAGAAACTACACTTCGGCACGCTCGCCATACACGGCGGGCAGGACTCCGACCCGACGACCCACGCGCGTGCCGTGCCGATTTATCAAACCACGTCCTACGTCTTCGACGACGCGGACCACGCCGCGCGCCTCTTCGCCTTGCAGGAGTTCGGCAACATCTACACGCGCATCATGAACCCCACGACCGATGTCTTCGAGAAGCGAATCGCCGCGCTCGAAGGCGGGGTCGCCGCGCTCGCGCTCTCGTCAGGACAGGCCGCCGAAACCCTCACCATCCTGACCATCGCCAGCAACGGCGACGAGATCGTCTCGACCACCTCGCTCTATGGCGGCACTTACAATCTCTTTCACTACACGCTCCCGAAACTCGGCATCACCGTGCGCTTCGTTGACGCCGCGGACTACGACGGATTGCAAGAAGCCATCAACGACCGCACGAAGGCCGTCTATTCGGAGACGGTCGGCAACCCGAAACTGGACGTGCTCGACATAGAGCGACTGGCACAAATCGCGCACGCGAACGGATTGCCGCTCATCATTGACAACACGACGCCCTCGCCCGCGCTCTCGCGTCCCATCGAGTGGGGCGCGGACATCACGGTCAACTCCGCCACGAAGTTCATAGGCGGCCACGGCACGTCCATCGGCGGCATCATCGTGGACGGCGGAAAGTTCGACTGGAAAGCTTCGGGCCGCTTCCCTGACTTTTCCGAACCAGACCCGTCTTACCACGGCGTCTCATACACGGAAGCCTTCGGCCCGCTCGCCTTCATCATCAAGGCGCGTGTTCAAGGCTTGCGCGACACGGGCGCGTGTCTCTCGCCCTTCAACGCCTTCCTGCTCTTGCAGGGCACGGAGACTTTGCACCTGCGCATGCAGCGCCACTCGGAGAACGCGCTCGAAGTGGCGCGCTTTCTTAAGGGTCACAAGGAGATCGAGTGGGTCAACTACCCCGGCCTCGAAGAGAGTCCGTATTACGCGCTGGCACAAAAATATTTGCCGGACGGGGCCGGCGCGCTCATCACCTTCGGCATCCGCGGCGGCTACGAGGCGGGCAAGAATTTTATCAACTCGCTGAAACTCTTCAGCCTGCTCGCCAACATAGGCGACGCCAAATCACTCGTCATCCATCCGGCCTCGACCACGCACTCGCAACTGTCCGAAGCGGAGCAGCGCGCGACGGGCGTCACGCCCGAATTGGTCCGCCTCTCCGTCGGCATCGAAGATGTGCGCGACATCATCGCGGATTTGGATCAGGCGTTGACGGGGCGCGGGGCCGCGTTGCCAGGGCCTGACGGTGAATTGACGGACAAGCCGCAAGAGGCGGCGGCCGGCGCGGGTGGAGTCGGGTGAGATGAACGCGGGCCTTGAGCCGACAGTCGAAAGCGATTTCACTTTCGCTGAGGAAGAAGCGTTCGCCCTCGACGGCGGAGGCTCCTTGCGTCCCGTCACGTTGCGATACGCGCTCTACGGCGAGTTGAACGAGGCGCGCGACAACGCCATCCTGGTCTGTCATGCGCTCTCCGGCTCCGCGCGCGTGGCGGACTGGTGGCCCGAGTTGCTCGGGGAGGGGAAGCCGTTCGACGCCGCGCGCTACTGCGTCATCGGCACGAACGTTCTAGGGTCTTGCTACGGCTCGACCGGCCCGCTCTCCCAGGACCCGCAGCGGTCGGGCGAGGCTTACGGCGCGGACTTCCCCGTCGTCTCAATCGCGGACATGGTAAGGGCGCAGGCGCGGCTCGTCGAGCATTTGGGCGTCACGAGGCTGCACACGGTCACGGGCGGCTCAATCGGCGGGATGCAGGCGCTGCGCTGGGCCGTAGACTTCCCCGAAAGAGTCGAGCGGTGCGTCGCCATCGGGGCCGCGCCGCTCAACGCGATGGGCCTCGCGCTCAACCACCTGCAACGCCGCGCGATCATGAGCGACCCTGCGTGGCGCGGCGGGCGCTACAATACGGACGAGCAGCCGGTCGCGGGATTGGCACAGGCGCGCGCCATCGCGATGTGCACGTACAAGTCGGCGGGGCTTTTCGCGTCGCGCTTCGAGCGCAGGCCCGACCGGAGCGGCGAAGACCCGCACAACTCTCTGGATGGCCGCTTCGACGTGGCGGGCTACCTTGACTATCAGGGACAGATTTTTACGAAGCGCTTCGACGCCAACTCTTATCTGGTCATCTCGAAGGCGATGGACAATTTTGATTTGGCGCGCGGGTACGAGACGGAAGAGGCCGCACTCAAGCGTGTGTGTGCGAGTCTGCTGCTGGTCGGTATCTCGTCAGACTGGCTATTCCCGGCGGAAGACGTGCGGGCGCTTGCCGCGCGGGCGCGGGCGGCGGGCGCGGACGCAGTTTACAGAGAGCTTCAATCGAGCCACGGCCACGACGGCTTCCTGGCCGACGCCGAAGCGCTCGCCCCCGTCATCAGCGAGCACATGCAGAGACAGCCCGCACGCGTGCGAGCAGGCTGTGCCGGTTGAGCGAGACTTTGAGCTT
>DATFCB010000254.1:0-3433 GCA_035253525.1 Pyrinomonadaceae bacterium
CGTCTCGGTTCGTTATCTTCGGGAGAAGTTTTCAAGGACAATTATATTACACCGAAGGTCGGACACACGAACCGCGTATGAGTTCGGGCGAAGAGCAAAAAGTGGTGGTCGCGGCGGGCACGGCAGCGCCCGTCGAAACTGTCTCGCGATGGCGGGCCGTCAGGCGACTCTGGCGCGCGCAGACCGTCTACTTTGTCGCGCTCGGCGTGTTTGCCGTCCTGGCAATCTTCGCCTACCTGGACCCCTACTTCGCCTGGGACTTGAAAGTGTCGAGCGCCTTCAACTGGACGAAGTTCACGCCGCCGGGCGTCTTCAGTGTGATGGAGTTCACCTCGATCTTCGGCAACGGTTGGATGCCTTACGCGCTGGCCGCCGCGACGATGGCGGTCTTCTGGGTGAGGGGCCTGCGGAGCGAGGCCGTGGGGTTGCTCTTGAGCACGGCCGGGAGCGGCCTCATCAATAGCGCTCTCAAGCTGCTCATCGCGCGCGCGCGCCCCTCCGTCTCCGCCTTCGTCCCGGCGTATCGCGACACCGTCTCGCAGAGTTTCCCGTCGGGCCACGTCACGTTTTACGTCTGTTACTTCGGCTTCCTCTTCTTCGTCGCCTACGCGCTCTTGCCGCTGCGCTCGACGGTGCGCCGCCTGGCGCTCACGCTCGCGGCCCTACCCGTCCTCCTCGTCGGCCTGTCGCGTATTTATCTGGGCGCGCACTGGCCCTCCGACACCATCGGCGCTTACCTCTGGAGCGGCGTCTGGCTCGCCTTCTCTTTGGCGATGTACAGGCGCTGGAAGGAGCGCAGGACGTTCCACGGGGAAGAGAAGGTTGTGAGCGGCAATCCCAATGCTTAGTTATTCGCTCCGTTAGGAGCGTCTGAAAATAGCCCAGCACTTCAGTGCTGGGGAACGAGGCGGAAATAATTATGAAGTCCCGTAGGGACGGCCGAAGAGTTCAGTCGTCCCTACGGGACTCAGAATATTTATTGCCATCGTTCCCAGCACTGAAGTGCTGGGCTATTTTCAGACGTCCCTGACGGGACTGAAACGCGGCTAGCCTCTACTTTTCAGTTCCGGCCTCAAGTTCATGTTCCGTATCAGGCGGTGCAGGTAGTTCGGGTGGACGCCGAGGAGTTTGGCGGCCTCCGTGTAGTTGCCGCTCGATTGTTCGATGGCTCGGAGGATGAGTTGCTTTTTGGCTTCGGCGACGGCTTCGTGGTAGTTCGCCACGCCGCCGCCTCCTCCGCCCCCGCTGCTACCGGCGGCGCTCGCGGGCGCGGCCGATTCGAGCGCCGCTTCGGGCAAATCTTCAGGCAGAATCAACTCGGTCGTACCGAGGACGACGGCGCGTTCAATCGCGTTCTCAAGCTCGCGCACGTTGCCGGGCCAGTCGTAGCTCATGAGCCGCGCGCGCGCCTCGCTCGAAATCCCGCGGACGCGCCGGTTGCACTTGTCCGCGTACTTCTGCACGAAATATCTAGCCAGGAGCGGGATGTCCTCGCGGCGCTCGCGCAAAGGCGGCATCGAGAGCGAGACGACGTTGAGACGATAATATAAGTCCTGGCGGAACGTGCCCTGCTTAATCGCTTCTTCGAGGTCACGGTTCGTCGCGGCGATGAGGCGTATGTCAACCTTGAGCGTGCGCGTGCCCCCGACGCGCTCGAACTCGCGCTCCTGAAGCACGCGCAGGAGCTTGACCTGTAGGACGAGCGGCATCTCGCCGACCTCGTCCAGAAAGAGCGTGCCGCCGTCGGCTATTTCGAGCTTCCCTTTTTTTTGTGCCACCGCGCCCGTGAACGCGCCCTTCTCGTGGCCGAACAACTCCGACTCTAACAACGTCTCCGTCAGCGCGGCGCAGTTGACGGCGACGAAAGGCTTCGTCTTGCGCGGGCTGTTGAGGTGAATCGCGCGCGCGATCAACTCCTTGCCTGTGCCAGATTCGCCCTGTACGAGCGCGGTCGAGTTGGTCGGCGCAACGCGCGCGATGAACTGGTAGACCTCGCGCATCCGCTGGCTCTCGCCAATCATGTTGTGCTCGACCTGTATGTCTTCCTGTAACCGCTGGTTCTCGCTTTCGAGCCATTCGAGGTGGCGCGCGTTTTCGAGCGCGACGGCCGCGATGCCCGCGATGGCCGTGAGCAACTGCAAGTGGTCTTTGTCGAAGCGCGTCAAGGGGTCGGACGTGTAGAGGTAGATGACGCCCACGGGCTTGTCGAAGAGCATCAGCGGCACGCAGAGCAGCGCCTGGATGCGCGAGGCTATCAGGCTCTCCGCCTCGTCGAAAGCCCCGCTCTCCTGCACGTCGTTACTTAAAATCGAGACGCCCTCCGCAAACACGCGGTCGGTGATCGTGCGGCTGACGCGGACAGTCTTATTCGGCCCGGACTGCCTGTCCAGGCCGAAGACGGACGAGAACTCTTCCGTCTCCCCCTCTTCCGTCAGGAGGATGGCCCCGCTCTCCGCGGGCACGACCTCAAAGATTAGTTCGAGGAGTTGCCGCTGAATGGCGTCGAGGCCGCGCACCGAGTTAATCGTCGTCGCGATTTTCATCAGCGCCGAGAGGTCGCGGGCCATCAGGTGAAAGGCGTCCGCGATTCTGACCTGGAGCGTGTTCGTGCCCGTCGAAATTCGCCCCTCGTCCAAAAGCACGGTGCTTGAGCCGGCCGGGGCGTCGCCTTCATTGAGCAGGAAGGAGAAGGTGTAATCGCCCAGGCGCAGGCGGTCGCCGTGCTCAAGGTAGCGCTCCTTGACCGGCACGTCGTTGACGAACGTCCCGTTGAGGCTTTCGAGGTCTGTGACTTTGAAGAGGTCGTCCTCGCGCTTGATGGTGCAGTGGCGGCGCGAGACGGAAGGGTCGCTCAGGCAGATGCGGTTGGCCGATTCGCGCCCGATGGAAGTCTCGTCTTCTGTCAGCGTGAAATTCGTTCCCTTCAGGGGACCGGCGATGGCTGCGAGTCTGGGGTTCATGCTCTCCTACGAATCCTGTTTAGCACATTTGGATTCCGCAAGGGTAGCGCCGCGCGCAACGAGTGCACACTTTATCTAACACAAGGGGGTAGCAAGCCTATCCGTTCGGATAGAGTTTCCGCGCCCGCCCGACGCGAGGCGCAAGCCCCGCACGCTTTCAACTACAAGGCCCATCCCGGCCTCAATCAAATAGTTCCGGCCGACAGCCGCAACGCCGCGCTCCTTCTTCGCGCTCGTGGCACGCGGATAGCAATGGTGAGGGGCACGACCCGGCGAGTTCCCCGACAGAGAAAGATGGTGGCCGCGGGCAAGAAGGAGAAGAAATGAAAAAGCAGATTCTAAAAGGCGTCACGATGTTGGTGTCAATCATCGTCCTCGCGTTCGCCACCGCGTTGGCCTCAAGCGCGTCGGACGATGAATCGGCCCGGACGGGCGGCCCCGAGATAGTGACGATAGTGATGAAATAACACGAG
>DATFCB010000255.1:0-8859 GCA_035253525.1 Pyrinomonadaceae bacterium
GGAGGGCGAGAAGATGGCCATCAGCGGCGCGCTCTCGTGGGGCATACAATATGAGCGGCTGGCGAAATCCGGCAAGACCGCCGCCGAACTGGACATGCTCTGGGCCGACGAGCACTCGATGGACGGACAGCGGTTCTACAACATCCTCTGCTGGATTTTCGGGCACAACCCGAACAAGTATATGGGGATGGTCAACAACCCGCTCCCCGAGGCGCGCGCCGTGCGCTGCCCCAAAGAATATACGAGGCTCGCCACCGCCTGGCTCGACCTGCTGAAGCCGTACCTCAAGGACGGCGGCGCGAAGGCTGAGGGCCACACGGAGCCGATGATGGGCACCCCGCAGGGCGCTCCCCAAAGCGCGCCCCCGCCGCCGCAGCAGCCCACACAGGGAGGCGGCGGCCACAGCGGACACTGAAGAGCAGTGGTCAGTGGTCAGTGGTCAGTAATCAGTTAAAAACAGAAGAAAGAGGCAGCCGAGTTAATCACACTCGACTGCCTTTTGCTTTCTGTTGACTGACCACTGACTACTGCTTTTCTCCGGCCGGGGTGGCGACGACGCTGACGATGCGTTCCATCTCTTCTTTGGCGCGCTCGGTGCTCGACTGTATGCCGGCGGCGCGCATGCGGAATTCGTCCGCGTTGCTCGCGTTGCGGAGCGCCTCTTCGAGACTAATTAATCCTGATTGGTAAAGGTGGAAGAGCGACTGGTCGAAGGTCTGCATGCCGTACTGGGAAGTGCCGGCGGCGATTGCTTCACGAATCAAATAGGTCTTCTCTTCGTTGATGATGTAGTCGCGTATCAGGCCGGTCGTGACCATGATCTCGACGGCGGGGACGCGGCCCCTGCCTTTGGCCGCGCGCACGAGGCGCATGGAGATGACCGCTTTCAGTATCCCGGCCAGTTGCAGCCGGACGCTCTTCTGTTGGTGCGCTGGGAACGAGGAGACGACGCGCGTGATCGTCTCGGTCGCGTCGAGCGTGTGCAGGGTGGAGAGCACCAGGTGGCCCGTCTCGGCCGCCGTCAGCGCCGTCTCAATCGTCTCAAGGTCGCGCATCTCGCCGACGAGAATCACGTCCGGGTCCTGACGCAAAGCGCCGCGCAGGGCTTCCGCGAACGAGCGCGTATCAACGTCCACCTCGCGCTGCGTGACGAAGGAGCGCTTGTCGCGGTGCAGAAATTCGATTGGGTCTTCGATGGTGACGATGTGGCCGCTGCGCGTGGCGTTGATGCGGTCAATCATCGCGGCGAGCGTCGTTGACTTGCCGGAGCCGGTCGCGCCCGTCACTAGAATCAACCCGCGCTGCTCATCCGAGATGCGGTCAACGAGGGGTGGCAGCCCCAGAGAACTCGTCGTGCGCGTCGAGTCAGGGATGACGCGCAGGACTATGCCGACCGTGCCGCGCTGCTGGAAGATGTTGGCGCGGAAGCGGCCCACTCCTGCGACCCCGTAACCTACGTCAACCTCAGAGACCTCCTTAAAGCGCTGCTTCTGACGGTTCGACATCATGCTGAAGGCCATGTCGAGCGTGTCTTCCTGCGTCATAGGCTGCACGTCAACGAGCGGGCGCAGCTCGCCGCCGACCCTCATGTAGGGGAAAGACCCCGCCTTGAGGTGCAAGTCCGATGCGTGGTGGCTCGTGGCGAACCGCAGGAGGTCGTCAATCTTGACTGACATAGTTTGGGAAACCGGAAAACCTTTCAGAGCGAAATCATGAGCAAACTGTGGTGGGGCGCGAGCGTGTCCGAAACTGGTTTCGTGCTTCTCCGTAGGGCGGGCTCTTTCGGATGGCGCGTCGCCGGAAAATAAAAGAGCCGGAGACGCTACAAATTTATGATAGCTTGGCCGTCGCGCGTGCGTCAACGGCTAAGTTTTAGCAAGGTTAGAGACGCGGCGAAGAGAAGTTCTTCGCCGCGTCTTCGAATCCCTTTTCATCTTGAGGGATGAAATTTCTGGGCAAGAGAGTGATGTGTGACGAAAGCTCTGCTCTTAGCCGCCGCCGCTGCCGTCAGTCGGTTCGGCAATGACCTTGCCGCCGCCGCTGGCGTCTGTCGGTTCGGAGTAGCCTTGCACTTCATCCTCGCTGGGCTGGTCATCCGCGGCCGCCGTTTTTCTGGGCTTCGCTTCTCCTTCGTCCTGGGAGTCCTCTTTCGCTTTCGGGTGTTTCTTCTCTTCCTTCATGGTCTTTCTCCTTGTCGGGTTGTGGGAAAACATTTCGGCGTTCATGGGCCGCCGAGTTGCTTACGGTGAACCTGTATGTCCGGTCTCCCTACGTAGCTGGTGAACGCTTCCGCGCCCCACTTTTGCTCAAGACCGGAGAGGATTTCGCCGGCACGCGAGAGAGCTACGCTCGCGCCCGCCTCATCGCCTAGCGCGCGGCTGGCACGCGCGATGATGAGCCAGGCGCGCCATTCTGATTCCGACTGCGAAGCTGACGCGAATCTTTCCTGCGCCTGCCGTGCGTGCGAGAGCGCTCGCGCCGCGTCTTTGTTCTCAAGCTCGGCCTCGGAGAGCGCCAGCAGCGCTTTGGAAAGCAGGGCCGTGTCGCCTGAGCGCTTCGCCTGCTCGGCCGCGTCCAGACAGAGCTTCTGCCCTTCGGCGGCAGCGCCGTTGAGGGCTTGCGCCAGTCCGAGCGTAAACTTCGCTTCAATCGCCGTCACTTCATACTCCCGGTCGGAGGCGTCGAGCGCGGCCCGCGCCTTGACCTTCGCTTCCGGGAAACTCCGCCGGCTGAGCGCCAACTGCGCTTCGCGCAGCTGGACATCCGCGAGCAAAGGCTTGATCTGTGCGTCGGGCTGGCTGGCAATCTCGAATGCCTGATTGATGGCCGTGCGCGCCTCGTCATAGCGCCCCAGACGCCAGAGCAGGTTGCCGCGCTGAAGCAGGTTGTAAGCCAGATTCATGCGGACCCCCAGCGACTTGTAGATGACAAAACTCTCGTCGTAACGACTCAAAGATTCCGTATAACGCTCCTGCTCGTAGAGCACCATCCCTGTCTCTCCGAGCGAGAAAGCTATCTGCCGCTGGTCGCTTACGTCCCTGGCGAGTTGCAGCTTCTGCTCGATGACTTGAAGCGCGCCTGCGTAGTCGCCTTTGCGCCGCCGCGCGCGCCCGATGTAGGTCAGGCTGCTTGAAATGTCCTTCCGGTAATGGCCCTGCTGAAAAATGGCGAGCGCCTGCTCGGCATACCTTAGCCCCTCGTCCGTGCGTAGCTGCTCGATGCGCAGCCCGGCCAGGTTGATGAGGCTGCGCGCTTCCAGATACGGCACGTTGCTGCGGCGTGCGAGGTCGAGCGCCTTTTGAAACTGCGCCGCCGCGCCGTCGTAATCGCCGCCCGATTGCAGCGCGATTCCGAGTTCGTTCAGCCCGCGCATGAGCAGGGCTTCGACGCCGTGCGCTTCGGCAAACTCTATGGCCTCCTTCGCGTATTGTTGTTCTTTGGCCGTCGCGCCTTCGATGTACGAGAGACGGCTCAGCTCCAACAGAATGTTGACCTGCTGCGATTCGTATCCGCTGTTTTTGGCGACCTCAAGCGCCTTTTCCAACTGCGCGCGGGCTTCGGGCAGTTTGCCGCTGTCTCGGAGCACGATGCCGCGCCGGTAGAGCACTTCGGCGCGCCCCTCCTGATTGCCCGAATCCTGAAAGATGCCTTCGGCTTTATTGAGCGCGTCGTTGGCGCGCGTGACATCCTGCTTCCGGCTGTAGAGAGCGGCGACGCGCAGGTAAGCGGTCGCATCGAACGGCGCGAGCCTGGTGGCTTCGACGTAGCTCTTGATCGCATTGTCAGTGTCGTCGTTCTTCTCATACGCGCGCCCCAGGTCAACCAGCGCGGCGGCGTCACTGGGCTTTTGCCGCGCAATCTCGGCGTAGGCTTTGATGGCGCTCTCAAAGTCTCTGGAGACGAGCGCATTGACGGCATCAAGGTAGAGCGCGTCGAGCGGCGGCAGCGCCGAGCGTGCCGGCACAAGAGCGGCGACGCGCAGCATCTCGTCCTTGGCCTTGCTCGTGTACTCCATCTCGGCATAAGCCTCGGCCAGGCGCGCGTGGGCCAACGCGAAGTCGTCGTCGAGGCTGACCGCGCGGCCGAACATCTTGCTGGCCTGGTAGTACGCCCCGTCGCGCAGCGCGATTGTCCCGCGGTCGTACCACCCTTGCGCCTCGGCTGAAGGGACGTGCGCTGCGACGCTCCGCGAGCGCGAGGCGACGAAAAGTGTGATGCCGGCCACAATCGCCACGGCCAAAAGGATGAGGACAAAAGGATGAGGCCGTCTGAGCGAAGTGGAGAGCGTGCCGAAGGCGCTAGGGGACAAGGGGCGCGAGTTGAGTATCGTCTTCGGATCGCGGGGCGGGTCTGTGAGATGTCCGCCGCCGCGCAAGCCGCCGCGGACTGCGCGCAAGTCCAGGAGCATCTCGTCGGCCGACTGGTATCGCTTGCCGATGTCTTTCGAGAGCGCGCGCAACGTAATGCGATCCATCTCAGGGGGCGTCTCGCGGTTGAGCGTTGAGGGCGGCGGCGGGTCAACGTGTATGACTTTGGCGACGATCTCGATGACGGTGACGCCGGAGAAAGCGGGCTTGCCCGTGAGGCATTCATAGAGCAGCGCGCCGAGCGCGAAGAGGTCGCTGCGCGGATCGGCCGGCGCAGCGACGGCCTGCTCAGGCGACATGTAGAGCGGCGTGCCGATGACGGCATTCGACTGCGTGTGCGTCGCCAGCAGCGTCCGCGCTTCCGGGTCGGAATGGTCCGTCTTGCTGTCGCTGAACTGCTTGGCTAGTCCGAAGTCCAGCACTTTGACCTGACCGCGCTCGCTGATGAAGACGTTCGACGGCTTGATGTCACGATGCACGATGCCGAGCGCGTGTGCTTCCGAGAGCGCTTCGGCAATCGACTCGACAATCTCGACGGCACGCGAAACCATGAGCGGCCCTTCATGCAGGAGCTGGCTCAGGTCGCGCCCGTTGATGATCTCCATCACGATGTATGGTTGCCCGTCTTCCGTCTCCCCGTAGTCGTACAGCGCGGCTATATTCGGATGCGAGAGCTGCGAGACGGAGCGCGCTTCGCGCAGGAAGCGTGCGCGGTAGCTATGGCCCTCCGAGGCGGCCGACAAAAACTTGATGGCGACGCGCCGCCCGAGGCTCAAGTCCTCGGCGGCGTAGACGACGCCCATCCCGCCTTCGCCGAGCTTTTCCACTATTCTGTAATGAGAAACCGTCTGGCCGATCATGGCTTCGGACTACCGCAACAGGCAGGTCTTAATAAGCCGGGCAGCACTCGCGCCGCTTGTCGGGTGGCTGCCCGTGATGGATAGAATTACGACGCGGCTACATTCTGCGCTAAATCAAGCAGTTTTCCAAGAAAAACTTTGAAGACTCGTCTGTCACCTCGCCCGAAGGCGCGTGAAACGTGGCGGAACCGTAGCGCCTCAGCTCTCGCAAATAATCTTGACCTCTGATTGAATCGGGCCTATTGTCTTGCCGTCACCGAACCGCCTGGCACGCCTGACGACTCACTGTGCCACGGCCGACTCGAAACGATCCTCGCCAACTACCCTTAACCTTACACGGAAGGAGAACCTCATCATGTTCAAGCGACAAAGGCTGACCCAGTGTTTTCTCTTCATGTCTCTCACGTGCGGCATCGCTCTGGCCCAGGAACAAGCGCCGGTCAAACGGCAACCGGCCAGCGTGCCGATCACGGTCGCAGCCTCGGGCGAGCGCGTGCGCTTCACGGCCGTCGGCGCGGTCGAGCGGATGCGTTTAGAAGTCTTCGACTCGTCAGGCGCGTCAGTGTTCGACACTGGTTTCAAGCCCGGCAGCATGCGCGACTGGCGACTGCGCGGCACTCACGGGCAGGCGCTGCCCGACTCGACTTACCTCTGCGTGGTCACCGTCAGAGAATTGTCCGGGCGGATGACATTCAAGCAAGGCAGCGTTCTGATAGAAGGCGGTCAGGCGGCGCTCGCCCTTGAGGGCAATGGTCAGCCCGAAGCGGTTGAGACCGAGCAGTCGCTCTCGCCGCGACGCCCCACGGAGCCTCCGGCGATGACGGTGACGACGCACGACGGCAAGGACGGGCAGGTGACGAGCACGACAGGTGACTTGACCTTCCGCACGGGCGACGTGTTCAGCGGGAAAGACAAAGAGTTGATGCGCCTGACCGAAGACGGCAAGCTCGGCATCGGGACGAAGAAACCGCAGGCCACGCTCGACGTGAATGGCACAGTCCGCGCCTCGAAAGGCATCGCCTTCCCGGACGGGACGGTGTTGACTTCGGCCACGGGTCGCGCGCAGAAGATGAACGCACCCAAGGGTCAGCCGGAGCCTTTAATCTCCGGGTCGGGCACTACGGGCAGACTGACCAAGTGGACTGACGGCCCCAACGGCACGCTCGGAGATTCGGTCGTCACGGAGTCGAGTAGTAACATCGGCATCGGGACGGGCGCGCCCACAAGCAAACTAACCGTGGTCGGCGCGATCCAGATCGGCGCGACCTCGGGGGCGGGCGTCAACCCCACGCTGATTAATCCGAACACCCTGGCAAACTTCGCGCAGGTCCGGTTCTACCCGGCATCTGGGACAAACGTCAACACGTCGTTCGCGGTCGTGCCGCGCGGCGCGGGGCAGACCAACAACCGCGCGCAGTTCAGCATTCTTAATACTGATTCGGTGGCGGACCCGAGTAACGTCGAGTTCGCCACCTTCCGCGCCAGAGGCACGGACTTCGTCTTCGGTTCGGGGAAGACCGGCGAGGGCGTGAACCGACCGCTGATGCTGGCGGCGGGGTTCCTAACGGACAACGTGACGAACGACAAGCAACTCGTGCTGGCTACTAACGGGCGCGTCGGCGTCGGCACGGACTCGCCCGGCGCGAAGTTGACAGTCCTTCAAGACTCAGGCTCGAATAATGCGCTTGAGGTGGAGACTACCGGCTCAGGTTTCGCGGGCCGCTTCTTCGGCAACGGCTCTTCCGCGAAGGGTGTTTCCATCGAGGCCGGGGACGGAGAGATAGGGCTTCAGGTGGATAAGGGCCGTATCGTCCTCTCCTACGCAACGGTCGCGGACGGCGGGACTATTCCCTCTGATGTCGCCGTCGTCGAGGTGACCAATAACGGCATGCCGGGCGACGTGCCAGCGGTCGCCCTGCCCGCCTCCGCCGAAAACGGCACGGTGATTATCGTCGGCACGACAGACCCCGACGGGGTCCAAATCTCAGGGGCGGACAGCGGGCCTCACACCTTCGTTGGCATCCTCGCCATAAGGTTCACCAGAATCGGGGGCTTATGGAAGCGTGAGGCTGGTAATTAGAGCGGTTTTCAAATGGGTGTCGGACGGCGAGCAAATTGTAGGAGCAGAGGACAAGTCCTCTGCCCGCTCGACTTGAGAGTCACACGCGGGCAGAGGACTTGTTCCCGCCCCTACAGTCTTACATCCGGTTGAAATCCGCTCTAATTAGCGTGAGATTTAAAGCCCGACGGCTGGCCTGCCGGTCAAGGCTTGACGGCGCGCGTGGCGATGTAGGTCGCAGTGAATTGTGCTGACGGAAGCGTGCGGTGGTGGTCTTCGTAGAAGGCTGTGATGTGGAAGCCCGCGTCAGTCTGCCCGCCGAGCTGGTCTGCGAGCGTGTGGCCGAACTCCATCGGCTCGCCCTTTTGAATGAGAGCGCGGCACTCCTCTTTCGTCAGGCTGCTCAGGTCCGAGTAGGGCAGCCGGTGGCGGACTTGCAGCACGCCGCGCTCTTCGAGCCTGTGGTCGAAGAGATAGATGACCGGGTTGACGAAGCCCGCCAGGAGCACGCCGCCGCTTCGCAACACGCGGAACGCCTCTCTCCACACCGGGCGGACATCCGGTACAAAAAGGTTCGAGCACGGATGGAAGATGAGATCGAAGCTCTCGTCTTCAAACCTTGAGAGGTCGGCCATGTCGCCCTCGGCGGTGACGAGCAGGAGTCCCTCGCGCGACGCCACCAGTTGATCCTGCTCCAACTGCCTGCGCGAGTTGTCGAAGACCGTGACGCGCGCGCCGGCTGCGGCCAGGACGGGAGCCTGCTGCCCGCCTCCCGACGCCAGGCAGAGCACGTCGCGCCCCTGCAACTCCGGGAACCACTCGCGCGGCACGGGCTTCGTTTCCGTCAACAAGATTTCCCAGCGGCCTTCCCTCGCTTCGCTGATGACTTCGGGGCCGACCGCCCGCGTCCATTCGTTCCCGCGCTCGACCTCTTTGTCCCACGCCGCGCTGTTATATTCGCGTATGTCCATGCGCGATGCGCTCCTCCGGCGCGCTTCTCCCGAAAGTGAGAAGCGCATCGTAAAAGCTTCTACGATGCGCTCCCGTTTTGCTTCGCGTCTCTTCCCGTGTCGGAAGTTAAAGTCTATTCCGTCATCACGGTTTCAAAGTCGGCGACCGGCTCGGAGCCGCCCGACGAAGCGCCGGAGGCTTTGGCATGAGTCGCGCTGTGGCCGTTGTTGTTAGGCAGTTCGGCCTGGCTCTCATTGACGTAGGTGAGCCACGGACCCGGAGCCTCGCGCTCGCCCGAAGTAATCTGGAAGAAGACTTCCTGAATCCGGCGCGTGACATCGCCGCGGCTGCCCGCGCCGACCGTGATGCGGTCAACGGAGCGAATCGGCGTGATCTCTGCGGCCGTGCCCGAGAAGAAGAGTTCGTCGGCGACGTAGAGCGCGGCGCGCTGAATGCTGCGCTCCTTGACCTTGATGCCCAGCTCGCGGCAAATCTCGATGACACTGTCGCGCGTGATGCCCGGCAAGATAGAACTCGACAGCGGCGGCGTAATCACGCGGTCGCCGTGCACGAGGAAGATGTTTTCGCCGGAGCCTTCGGAGACGTAGCCGCGGTCGTCGAG
>DATFCB010000256.1:0-2821 GCA_035253525.1 Pyrinomonadaceae bacterium
GGACGAGGTCAACTCTTCGGCCTGCGAACCACTGACGTTAGGCGGAAGCTCCGGGCCGACCGGAGGGCGCGGGCCTGAACCGGCCTGCTCGACTCGCTTCTCCACGGGCGCTGTGACAGGTGCGGCCGCCCTCTGGTCAGGCGCTTGGGCCGAGCGGCGCAGGAGGCCGAGCCACAGCCCGCCGGCCAAAAGGAGAACAAGAAACGCGGCCGCAGCGGCGAGCGCCGGACGCGGGAGGCTTAATCGGAAGAAGCGGCGCGGCGCGGTCGCGGGCAGGGGCAAGGGCGCGGCGGGCCTTTTGAAGCGCAAGGAAGAGAGCTTCTGCTCCAACATCTCTATCTCGGGGTCCGCCTCGCCCGTCTTGTCCCACAAGTAATCTTCGTTCATGACTGTTTCTCCATCCCGAGCTTTTCGCGCAGCAGTTTCATGCCGCGATGCAGGTTGACGCGCACGCTCGCGGGCGTCAGCCCCGTCCGCTCAGCTATCTCCGGCCCGGTCATGCCTTCGACCAGGCGCAGGACGAGCGTCTCTCTGTAAGCCTCCGGCAGCGCGCGTATCAGCGCGAGCGCTTCGGCCGCCTCCGGGTCGGCGGAGCTTCTCTGTGCCAAATCATCGGGCAACTCTTCCGTCTCGCGCTTGCGGCGGTGAAAGTCCACGGCGCGGTTGCGCGCGATCATCGCCAGCCAGCCGCCGAACGCCCCGGCCTCGCGCAGCGTGTGAATGCGTTTGAAGGCGACGAGAAAAACGTCCTGCACGAGGTCGTCAACCTCGCCCCACGGGACGCGCGCCAGCAATATACCGTGCACCATCGGGGCGTAAAGGTCGTAAAGCCGCCCGAAGGATTCACGGTCGCCGCGTCGGACTGCCTCCACGAGCGCGGCGTCGGGCGAGGGCTCGCGCGCAGGCTGCGCCCCAGAGGCGGCGGACGAAAGTTGCGTCCCCCCCACCATGTAGAGCAGATTGGTTGCCGCCCCGGTCTCGCTCATGCTATTCCTTAGCGGCCCGTCCGATTCGTCTGTTTGCAGCCGTGCATTAACTTCGCGCCGGGAAAAAGTGCCTTCTCAGTTGGAAGAGTTTCCGAAATTTCTTCCGTTCCACACGTAAGACGCGAGGGAGGGAGAAATGTTAACAGTTGTTGAGCTTGACAGCCAGATGTGGTAGTTTCCGCGCCCAAGTTCCGCCCAAGTAGCAAAAAACCCAAGAAGGAGCATGATGAAACACAGATCCCCCTTGCTGTTCGCCTCCCTGCTATTCGTCGCCGCCATCGCCGCCTGCGGGACGAAGGACGCGGGCGAGGCCAACGGCAACAGCACGCCGACGACCAACACCAATACGACAACCAGCGCCAACACTGCGGGCACGCCCTCCACGGCAACCCCCGCGTCCACGCTCAAGCCCGGCGAGATTCCGTTCGCTGGTTTCCCGACCGTCGCGACGACGGCCAGAGCGGACGAGGTCGTGCTCGCCCCCTCTTACAACTGGATTCAGGACGCCGCGACCAAGGGGCCGGACAAAGTGACTTTCATCTGGTACAGCCAGAAGATGATCACGCCGGGCGAGGTCGAATCCGAGGTGGAGTTTCTCTCGCCGGGCAAGATGAAGATTCCAAACGCCTATATTGTGCCAATCCCGGCCGGGCAGACGGCGAAGGCGGGTGACATTGTGCTGACCTGGTGGCAATCAGGCTCGGGCATGAACCGCGCCATCGTGGTCGAGGCCGCGGACCCGACACAGCCGACCGTACGCTATCTCGATATTGATTACGACAACCCCGCCAAGAGCCGCGACGGCAAGACCACCATCGGGCAGATGGAGGAGAAGCTGAAGCCCAACAGCTTCGTCAGGCTGACGAGCCCCTGGGAGCCGGGCACGGTCATCGCCGTCAACGACGGCGCGAGCCGCAAGCGCATGCAGATTATCCGCGTGGCCGGCGACAAAATACTGGCGCTGGGCGGCGTGGGATCGCTCAAAGTCTATGACAAGGCAAATGTCACGCCCGTGCCGCTCAGGCCCAACGTCAAGGCCGGCGACAAAGTGAAAGCGCCGAAGTACGGAACCTTCAACGACGCCACCGTCACCAAAGTTGACCCACGCATCGGCCGCGTCTTCGTCAAGTTCGGCACCGAAACCGAAGAGAAAGCCATCGCCTTCGGAGACGTGATGAACTAAGGGATGAGGGATGAGGGATGAGGGATGAAGTAAAGCCATTGGATAACAGATTCGGTGAGCGATTCACTCAAACCTTTTCATCCCTCATCCCTCATCCCTCATCCCTTCTTCTGTGGGCGAGACGAGGCGGGTGCGCCAGATGAAGAATGTTGAGGCGAGGAGCGCGAGGGTGCAGGCCGCGCCGCCCTCTATGCCGTAGGCTCCGCCGGTCAGCCACGCGGGGCCCTGGTCCGTCGCGCGCAGGAGCGGGTCGGGCGTCAATCTCTCGATCCCGCTGACGGGCAGCCCCAGCACAGCGCCCATCGTCCAATTCCATGCCCAGTGAATGCCCAGCGGGAACCACAGGCTGCGCGTCTTCAGGTAGGCGACCGCCAGCCACGCACCAGCTATCGCCGTGTTCGCGAACGTGAAGCCCGGAACGGCATTCGGGTTTCCCAGATGCCCATAGGAGAAGATGACGGAAGTGATGATGATGGCGACCCAGGCCAGATGCGCGCGCGCCATCGTCTGAAGCGGGTAGCCACGGAAGATAGCCTCTTCGCCAGCGGCGGCAAGGATGAAGATTGGAATAGAGGAAAGGAGCGTCTCCCCGACTGTCGAAAACAGCACGGGCGCATTGAGCGTGAATTTCAGACCGCCGGGCGCGGCGGCC
>DATFCB010000257.1:0-5360 GCA_035253525.1 Pyrinomonadaceae bacterium
CGTGAGGAAAGTTTCTCGCTGGAGGCGCAAAGTCGCAAAGGGTTGAGTGTTTGGCCTACGCCCTACAAAGCAACGTCACTTGATTCCGATGACCATCGAATCCGGCCCGACCAGGCGCTCGACGCGCGTCCGGCTGAAGCCCGCCTCGCGCATCCACGCCGAACAGTCCGCGCCTGTGTAGTCGAACCCTCCCGGCGTCTCAATCAGCATGTTGAGGCTCATCAGCAGCCCGAACGAATTCTCACGCCGGTCGTCGTCAATCAGCGCCTCGAACACTATCAGCGCGCCGCCCGAGGGGAGCGCGTCGTACGCTTTCCTGACGAGCATGCGTTTCTCCTCAAGGTTCCAGTCGTGCAGAATGTGGCCCATTATGAGCACGTCCGCGGAGGGCAATTGGTCGTTGAAGAAGTCGCCCGGATAAAAGCGCAAGCGGTCAGAGAGGCCGTGCCGCGCGACGTACTCCTCGAAGACGCGGCCGACTCCGGGCAGATCGAAGACCCCGCCCGTCAGGTGCGTGTGCGCCAGCGCGACCTGCACCGGCACGCCGCCTTGAGCACCGCCGATGTCAATAAAAGTTTTATAGTCGCCCCACGGAAACTTTTCCGCGATGGCGCGGGCCGCGCCGAGGCTCAGGCCCGTCATCGCGCTTAGAAATTTCTCAAGGCGCGCGGGGTCCGCGTACAATGCCTCGAAGAAATTACCGCCGCTCTTGACTTCGTTCTGCGGCTGGCCCGTTCTCAAGCCCTCCGTCAGCGAGCCCCAGAAGGGATACAGGCGCGCGTTCGCCATCTCAAGCATCCCGCCGACATACGTGGGCTTCGTCCGATCCAGGAACATGTCCGACTCGGGCGTGTTGCCGTAGACGCCTGCCGAGTCGCGCTCCAACACGCGCAGCGAGACGAGGGCGTCCAGAAAGTCGCGCAACGCGCGCGGGTGTAGATTGAGGCGCTCGCCGACGGCCTCGGCGGTCATAGAATTTTTGGCGAGTTCGGTGAAAAGTCCAAGCTCGACGGCGCTCAAGAGCGTCTTCGAGGCCCAGAAGCCCAGGCCCAGTTGCATGATATTGTCCGGCGTGACTGTGTGGCTCATCTCTGCTCTCCTTCGCCCGCGGCAACGTGCGTCTCAAAAAGCCTGGCCGCTGCGATGCCGGCCGTGAAGCCCCTAACTATTAACGCGAAAAAATGCGTGGAGAGGGATCACGCCTGCGCCACGCTTTTCGCGCGCGCCTCAACGGCTTTTACTCACAGGGCTTGCTTTGAACTATGTCCCCAGCCCACATGGTATTAATATGAAGCACGGTTAACAGACATCCCGAAGGGATGTGTGGGTAAGCCGGTGGCAAGCCCTGTGAGGGCGCGGCCACCGGGAACAAGGTGAGATGCCAGGCGACATACTCAACGCAACCGCCACGGCTGCCACGCCCTACGACGAGATGTTCGGCGCGGACGGACAGTGCCGCCCGCACTATCAGGCGCTCTTCAGGCGGCTCGACGACATCCCCGGCGAAGAGTTACGCCGCCGCCAGCAGGCCGCCGACCTCTCGTTCCTGCACCAGGGCATCACCTTCGCCGTCTACGGGCGCGAAGAGGGGACCGAGCGCATCTTCCCCTACGACCTCGTGCCGCGCATCATCACGGGCGCGGAGTGGGCCACTTTGGAGCGCGGCCTGACACAACGCATCACCGCGCTCAACCTGTTTCTCAAGGACATCTATCACGACGGGCGCATCCTGAAGGACGGCGTCGTCCCCGCCGAGCTGGTCTACACCTGCCGCCACTTCCGGCGCGAGATGCGCGGCGTGCACGTCCCGCGCGACATCTACATCTCGGTCGTCGGCACAGACCTCGTGCGCCTCGAAGACGGCCGCTTCGTCGTGCTTGAAGACAATTTGCGCGTCCCCTCCGGCGTCTCCTACATGCTCGCCAACCGGATGGTGATGAAGCGCATCTTCCCGCGCATGTTCGGTAACTACGGCGTACGGCCGATAGACCATTACGGGACGGCCCTGCTCTCGACCTTACGCGCGCTCGCCCCCGCGCGGCGGCCCGACCCGACCATCGTGCTCCTGACGCCTGGCGTCTACAACTCCGCCTACTACGAGCACGCCTTCCTCGCGCGGCAGATGGGTATCGAGCTGGTCGAGGGGCGTGACCTGCTCGTGCATGACAACGTCGTCTATATGCGAACGACCGCCGGGCCGCGCCGCGTGGACGTAATCTACCGCCGGATTGACGACGACTTTCTGGACCCGCTTGCCTTCCGCGCCGACTCCGCCCTGGGCGTCGCCGGCCTCTTCAACGCCTACCGCTCCGGCAACGTCGCGCTCGCTAACGCCGTCGGCACAGGCGTCGCCGACGATAAGGCCGTCTATGCTTACGTGCCCGCGATTATACGTTACTACCTGAGCGAGGAGCCCGTCATTGACAACGTAGAGACTTACCTGCTCAACGACGAGTCGCAGCGCCGTTACGTCCTGGACAATCTTGAGAGGCTGGTCGTCAAGGCCGTCGGCGAATCGGGCGGCTACGGGATGCTGATCGGGCCGCAGAGCACAGAGCCTGAGCGCGAGGAGTTTCGTCGCCGCATAGAGGCCGAGCCGCGCAACTACATCGCGCAGCCCACCCTCGCGCTCTCGCAAGCGCCCTGCCTCATCGAAGGCAAGGTCGAGTCGCGTCACGTAGACTTACGTCCATACATACTCTACGGCGACGAAGTCACCATCGCCCCCGGCGGCCTGACCCGCGTCGCCCTTCGCCGCGGCTCCCTCGTCGTCAACTCCTCGCAGGGCGGCGGCAGCAAGGACACGTGGGTGCTTAATGAATGATGACTTGAAAGAGAAGTCGCTTCTGTCCCGTCAGTGACATTTGACAATAGCCCAGCACTTCAGTGCTGGGTGAGCGCGCGAAAGCGTTTGCAGAGTCCCATAGGGACGACTGAAGTTTTCAGTCGTCCCTATGGGACTCAAATAAATTTTCATCCCTGATTCCCAGCACTCAAGTGCTGGGCTATTGTCAGTCGTCCCTGGCGGGACTTCTAAAGCAGTTTCTTCCCACTCTTGAGTTATGCTTTCACGCGTCGCCGACAGCCTCTACTGGATGAGCCGTTACCTTGAGCGTGCGGAGCACACCGCGCGGCTGATTGATGTCGGGTTGAATCTGATGTTGGATCAGACGGCGGCCACGGCGGAGCGGCGGTGGGGGC
The DNA here is from genome assembly GCA_035253525.1 of Pyrinomonadaceae bacterium. Lineage (GTDB taxonomy): Bacteria > Acidobacteriota > Blastocatellia > Pyrinomonadales > Pyrinomonadaceae > QHXM01. The sequence continues at coordinate 3,202 of DATFCB010000257.1, forward strand.
GGCTGCTGGGGAGTCTGCACGCACCGGCGCAGTTGGCGGGCGCGAGCGACGCTTACCAGATCACGCAGGCGATGACGTTCGACGGGGCGAATGAGACTTCGATTGTGGCGTGCATCGCCTCGGCGCGCGAGAACCTGCGGCAGGTGCGCGAGCAGATTAGCTCCGAGATGTGGGAGCAGTTGAACCGCCTCTACCTGCAAGTCCGGGAGACGCGCCTGGACGACATCTGGAACGTCTCGACGCACGAGTTCTTCCGCTCTGTCAAAGAGGGCGCGCACCTCTTCCAGGGCATCACGGACGCGACCATGAACCACGGCGAGGGCTGGCAGTTCATGCAGGTCGGCCGCTACATGGAGCGCGCAGGCGAGACGGCCACCCTGCTCGACGTGTACACGAGCGAGCTGATAGCCCCGGAAGGCGCGGACGCCGGTGGGCCAAAAAGTTATCTGGACTGGGTCGGGCTGCTCAAAGCCTGTACGGCGTTCGAGGCGTACTGTAAAGTCTACACGGCGGACTTGCGGCCCGAGCGCATCGCGGAGTTTCTGCTCTTGAACGCGGAGTGCCCGCGCTCCGTTCGCTTCGCGGCGGACGTGATGCAGTCGGCCTTTCAGTCAATCGCGGAAGCGACCGCGTCGCGCCGAAGCTCAGGCCGCGTCAACAGGCTCGCCGGGAGGCTCCGCGCGTCGCTCGGCTTCGGACAGATTGACGAGATCATGGAGACCGGGCTGCACGCCTACTTGAACGACGTGCGGCGGCAGTGCGCGCAGATTCACGAGGCGATTGTGCAAGCTTACGTCGCCTACGCGGTCGAGACGGCGCTCGCTACCTAGCTCATTCATCAAGGGGGAAGTTTTTCCAGAAGCTCATGCACCTGTCCATTAAACACGTCACCAAGTTCAAGTACAGCGCGCCGATTACGGAGAGCGTCATGGAACTGCGCATGCAGCCCTTGAGCGAAGGTCCGCAGCGCTGCCTGAAGTTTGAAGTGAATTTGCGCCCGCCCGCGCGCGTCTCGTCCTACCGCGACCACCTCGGCAACAGCGTACATAACTTCGACATTCCGGGCCAGCACACGCAGCTCGTCATCAACGCGCAGTCGCTCGTCGAATCGCTCCCGCGCGAGGAGCCGCCCGCGTCGCTCGATGCCGCGGCGTGGGATGAGCTCGACGAGCTGGTGGCCGGGGGCGACTACTGGGACATGCTGATGCCGAGCCACTTCGCGCGTCCGACCGAGCGCCTGCAAGCGTTCGCGCGTGAGCTGGACGCGCGGCGGCGCGACGACCCCTTGACGGTGCTGCGCGAATTGAACTCAGCCATCTACGAAGCCTTCGAGTACGTGCCCGAGAGCACGGGCGTTGACTCGCCGATAGACGAGGCGCTTTCTACGCGCAAAGGTGTCTGCCAGGACTATTCGAACATCATGATCGCGCTGGCGCGCACGCTGCGCGTCCCATGCCGTTACGTGAGCGGCTACCTCTTTCACCGCGTAGAGTACAACGACCGCTCGGCCGCCGACGCGACGCACGCGTGGGTCGAGGCACTCTTGCCGGAACTCGGCTGGGTCGGCTTCGACCCGACCAACAACCTGCTCGCAGGCCACCGCCACATACGCGTCGCGGTCGGGCGCGACTACGCGGACGTGCCCCCTACGCGCGGGGTCTTCAAGGGGGCAGCGGAAAGTGAGTTGAGCGTCGCCGTGCAGGTCAAGCTCGCGGACGAGCCCGATTCTGAAGAGGCGCTGCGCCTGATTGCCGCGCTCTCACAGCCGCCCGAGGCCGAGCACACGGCGCAGCAGCAGCAACAGCAGCAACAACAACAGTGACGCACCCCTCGTTGCCGAAAGCAACTTTGCTTTTCGTCATCGCGCTGGCGGCGTTGACGGTGGCGACTCACGCGCAGGCTCCGTCCGGCACTTTTACCAACCCGCTCGTCACTTCGAGGGACGCGGCCGACCCCTGGATGGTCTACCACGAAGGCCATTACTACTTCACGGCGACGCTCGAACCTGACGGAGGCATCTGGGTCTGGAAGTCGCGCACGCTCGCGGGCCTGGATGCTGGCACAAAAATCAAAGTTCACACGCCCGAAGTCAAAGAACGCTCCAAACAGATTTGGGCACCCGAGCTACACTTCATCAACAATCGTTGGTACATCTACTA
>DATFCB010000258.1:0-6009 GCA_035253525.1 Pyrinomonadaceae bacterium
ACGGGCTGGCCGAGGATGCGCTCGACATCCGCGCGTCTGGACTTCAAAGGCTCTATGCCGTTCCAGTCCACGGCCAGCGCCGACTGAGAAAGGATAACCAGAGAAGCGAGGCCCAGACCCGCACGCGCCAACAGGCGGCGCACGCGGGAGCGAAAGAAGTTCAGGTTTTTCATGAGGGGATGCTACCGCGTGCGCGCGAAGGTTTCAAGTTTCAAGTTTCAGGTTCCAGGTTCTTTATCTTTAACCTGAAACCTGAGACCTGAGACTTGAAACCTATTTCGCATACGGTCTGACACGCTCGGCGGACTCCTTGAAGTCCGCGTCGCCGGGGGCAAGAGATGCGCCCTTCTCGTAGGCGGCGAGCGCCTTGGCGTACTGCTTGGAGATTTCCAGGGCGTAACCCAGTTCGCGGTAGATGTTCACGTCGTCGGGCGTCTTCGCGGCGGCGCGCTCAAGGGCCGTGATCGCCTTCGGGAAATTCTTGGCGCGCGACTGGGCCACGCCGAGCAAATAGAGCGCGGCCGGGTTGGGGTCAGCACCAACCGTTGCACGTTCGAGGACCGTCGCGGCGCGCGGGAACTGTTGCGCTCCTATGAGCGCCTGGCCGAACAGGATGTTCGCGGCCGCATCGTTACGCACGCGCGTCAAACCTTCGCCGGCGCGCACGGCCCCCAGATAGTCTGCGTTCGCTTTCTCCGGCGCTGCGGCTGCGGCCGCGGAGGCGCGTTGCAGATAGGCGACCGTCAGCAGGTTCCAGGCCGAGACAAGGCGGGCGTCGGCGAGCGTGGCGCGGTTGAGCGAGGCGATGGCTGCGTCCAGGTCTTTGCGGTCGAACGCAATCTGGCCCAGGTAGTAGAGCGAGGCGGCGTCCTTCGGGTTCTCTTTGACAACCGCGTTGAAGGTGCGCTCGGCCTCAGCCATCTTGCCCGTGCGATACTCGGCGACGCCGCGGTAGTAAACCGTCACGGCTTCGGGCTTCGCGTTCGGCCGCGTCGTGGCCGCGACCAGGAGCGGGAGCGCGCGGTCGAATTTATCCGAAAGGAAGTAGGCGTGCGCGAGCGCGTCTGCGGTGAAAGGGTCTTCCTGGCGGGCCGCGCGCTGCAAATCGAGGGCTTTCTGAAGGTCTGCGGCGGCCGCCTCGTGCTGGTCAAGATTCATCTCGGCGAAGCCCGCGATCTTCCAGGCTTCCGAGTCGTTCGGATTTGTCTCCGTAATCTGCCTGGCCTCCTTCAGGGCCGCCGCGTACTGCTTCTGCTGTAGCAGGCTGAAGGCGCGCGAGGTGTCGGAGGCGACCGAGGTGTTCGTCCCCGGAGTCGGCGCGACCGGCGTCGAGGCAGTCGGGTTGAGCAGCGGCGTGTTGTCTGCCTCGGGCGCGGGCTGCGTGGTGTTTCTCCTGCGCGCGGAGGTCGAGCCGCCCGCGTTCGCCGGTTCCACGTCGAGGAGTCCGGTATCAGACTTCGGCTGCGTGGCTTCGTTGCGCTGCGACTGGCGCGTGGCGCGGCGCGGGCGCGTCTGCGCGTGCGCCGTCAGGGCGGTGAATAACAGGAGCGAGATGACGAGGACGACTGCGGCGCGGCGCGGGTGATTTCTTCTCATGATTCCTAATTCTTTCAATTTCCGGCGAAGTGTTCAAGCCCGCGGAGAGAATCTGGGCCCCTGGTTTGCACGCTCTCAGATGTCTCGGAAGGCCGTTTGGGTTCGCTTACGAGAAAGGCGTCGGGCGAGCCGTAGACTCATCCGACGCCTTTCCGTCAGTTTTGATTTCCGTCGTCGGGCCGCGCGGGCCGAGTTCAACGCCGCCGCTTTTGAGCGGCGTGGACTTTTTTGGCGGCGGCGGGAGGAGTCTCGTACAGCCTCTTATGACCCTCTTTCATCGCGTTGTAAACGGGGTCTGCGAGCACGGCGTCGAGCCTCTCCCTGAAGATTTTCGCGCTCAACAGCTTCAACGCGTCCGGCTCCTCGGGCGCGAGCGGGCGACCGTGCGCGCCGCTTTGGCCCTTCTTGTCCGGCGGCACCGCGCCGACGTACTTCTTCCCGGTGCGGTGTTTGGCGTAGCGCAGAGAGCGCGTCCAACCCATCTGTAAGAACTTGCGCGCCATGTCCATCCCGACGAAATCATTCGCGGCCTTATAGCCTTCGTAGAGTTCGTAAATTTTCGCCGCCGCCGAGCGCGCCGCCTCGGGCGTCTTGAAGCGCCAGTGCGGAAGAATCTCGCCCTTGTAAGGCTCCACCAACAGCACGCCCTGCTCGCCGCGCCCGACGCGGTACAACTCCGGGCGCTCGCGGAAATCTGTTTGTGCAAAGTCGAGCGTGTAGTCGAACTTCATGTGACGGCCCGTCGGCTCGCGCCTTACTTCAACTCAAGCTTTTCGTTCTCGCCTAACTCAGCCTGCTCGCCCGTGAAGAGCGAGGCGACGATGCTGACGGCGTGTGCCACAATTGACTGAGAGCTGTCCCAGTACTCCGCGCGCTCGATTGTGACCTTGAGCAGCGCGATGTCCGGCGTCTCCACACCTTCGGGGAACCACGCGCGCAGTTGCGGCTTCCACAACTCCTCTATCTTCGCGCGGTCGCGCACGACCTCGGCGCGGCCGGTCAGCGACGCGTACTGCTGCGCGTCAACGTCCGCGAAGCTGGCGTTCACCTTCGGCACTCGCCCGATCTCGTCCACCTTGTGCGAAGAGCCGTAGGTGAAAAACCACAGGTCGCCGTCGAACTCCACATCGCGGTTGTTCGACATGGGGCGGCTGTGCAAATCGCCCCGCTCGTCCACGGTCGTCAGCATGCAGATGTCAACGGCCTTGACTATCTCCCGCAACCTTTCGAGCTTACCATCCTGCGTCATCTTCTCACTCATCTTCGTTCCCTCCCGCTTGAATCAGTAGAAATTAAAACTTCAACGCTCAGCGTTCTTGTCGAAGAACGTGCGCACGTGATCTCCCTCGGCGCGCGCGGACTGCGCGCGACTCAACGCCTCGGCGCGATGCGCGGCCCGTCTGCCTTCGTCCGTTTCGATTATGTAGCGCGGGTCTTCCCTGGACGCATCGTAAACGAAATCGCCCATGCGCCCGCTCTCGAACGCGATCTTGACGACCTGGCCCTCGGCCATACGGCCGCCGCTCATCCACCTGACGCGATCTCCCACCCGCAAGGTCATATTCGCCATGCTTCCTTCAACTCCTCTCTCGTCGGTCACACAAGCTGATTTAATCAACAACTCCCGAGCACGTTTTGAACGTTTTAAGCTATTCGCCGCTGCCTGTCAAGTTACGATTTTGTGTTTTGCTCGTCTCCTTGTGAGCGAATTGAACGTTTTTCTTTACATGCCCGTCCGGCTCTGTTAAAGTGCCGTTCAGGCGGGGCAAAGCAGGATATGGTCAAGGCCATCAGAGGCAAGAAACTGACGAGTAAGGAGGCCGCGCGCGTGCTCGGCGTGAGCGAGGCGTCCGTCAAACGCTGGGCCGACGGCGGGCTGCTCCCGATGGAGAAGACAGCGGGCGGGCACAGGAGGTTTCGCCCCGAAGATGTCGCCGTCATACGCCGCGCGGGGATCGTCGAGAAAGAGCCTGGCCTTTTGAAGAAGAGGTCCGCGGCCAGGCTTCTGGCGCGGCCCGCGCGCGCCGCTGAACTCGCGCCCGGCAAAGAGGCTCAGGTCATCGAAGAGACGTTCGGCGCACTCATGGATGGGCACGACGAAGAGCTTTCGGCGCTGCTCGTCAATTTGCACCTGCACGGGCAGACGGTCGGCTCAATCGCAGACAGTTTCTTATGTCCCGCGATGCGCCGCGTCGGCGACCTCTGGCACGCGGGCGAGCTTTCGGTCGGGCAGGAACACGTGGCGACGCGCACGGCCACGAGCGCGCTCAGACAGCTTCAGTCGGTGTTGGATGTTCCCGAAGGAGAGAGGACGCGCGCGCTCTGTTGCGGCGTCGAGGACGACTTTCACGAACTCCCGCTGCGTATCGCCGCGCTCACGCTCGAAGCGGGCGGCGCGGAGGTCTTCAATCTTGGGATGAGCACGCCCTTCTCCGCGCTGGCGGAAGTGGTGCAGCGGTTCCGGCCCGAGTTGGTCTGCGTCTCCTCGACCTTGCTCGTCAGCCTGGACCGTGCCGCGCGCGAGTACTCGGCGTTTCACAAAACGGCGCGGCGCGTCCGCGCACGAATCGTGCTCGGCGGCGCGGGCTTCGCGGACGCAGGCGTCCGCAGCCGCCTCCCGGCCGACCTGCACGCTGAAAGTTTCCGCGAGCTTGAAGAGTTCATTAGCACACCGGCCACGGGTGAATCGTGAGCAAGGGAGGGATGTTAGAACGATGAGAAAGAGGATTGCCGCCGCTGGCCTGTTGATGCTTTCGGCGGCGCTGCTGGTCAGGGCCGAGAGGAAAGAGAAAGCTCCGCTGCGCGTGGTGCCATCCGTTGACCTCTCGCGCTACGCGGGATTGTGGTACGAGATCGCGCGCCTCCCGAACCGTTTCGAGGAGAAATGCGCGGGCGACGTGACGGCGCATTACTCATTGACGGAGGCGGCGCGTCTCAAGGTCGTCAATCGGTGTCGCAAGAAGAATGGGGAAATGAGCGAAGCGGAGGGCGTCGCGCGGCTCGCGGACAAGCGAGGAGCCAACACGCGGCTGAAAGTCAGGTTCGCGCCGAGCTTCTTATCGTTCCTGCCTTTCGTCTGGGGCGATTACCAGATCATTGAACTCGCGCCCGATTACAGCTACGCGCTTGTCGGAGAACCATCGCGAAAGTACCTGTGGATTCTCTCGCGCACGCCACGCATGGACGAAGATACGTATCGGAAGCTGACCGAAGCCGCTAGCTCACAGGGCTTCGACGTAAGCAGGCTCGTGCGTACGAAGCAGGGATGAAAGGCCGGCGCGCAAAGAATTTTCGGAAGGCTTCTTTTAAACCGTGAGAATTAGAGCATGAGCATCTTATTGCTGTTTGTAATTGTATGCGGCCCTTATGGCACGGAGTCTCAGGTCAGGACCACCCGCGGCTACATACAATCGCAAGCGCCGACGGTGCGCCTCGAAGATTTGGGCCAGTTGACGGGCGAGCCGTGGGCGGGGTCGTTGACCTACCTTGACTACCGCTCGAACAAGAAAGTCTCTATACCGTCGAACCTGACGGTGACGCGAGTGCCGGGCGAAGAGATGTCATGGGTCTTCGAGTACCAGTACCCGGACGAGCCTCAGGCGAACAGCAAACAGACTGTGACCATCACCGAGGGCGGGACCGTCATTGACGGCGAGAAGGTGATTGAGAGAACGGCGCTCGACGGCGGCGCGCTCAAGTTAGTGACGGAGCGAACAGGGTCGGACAACGACAGAAAGGCGCTCTTTCGTTACACGTACTTGCTCGGCCCCTCCACCTTCTCCATCAAGAAGGAGGTCCGTCCCGAAGGCGCGGCCGCGTTCTTCGAGAGGAACGAATACAGTTGGAAAAGGTGAACAGCCGCATCGCTGTGTGGTAGAGGGCTAGCGTGCGACGCGGAAATAATATGTATCAACCTCCTCATATTCACCGGCCGGAGTCTCGCCGCCCAGTTCTATTTGATAATCACCACGGCTGAGAAGTTGGGCCGGGAGATTCATCGAGACGGTAATCCGGCCGCGGCTGTTGCGCGCCCGAAGCATTTTCCTGGAGAGCAACTCCTTCTGCCCTTCGATTGACTTCAGCACCGCGCGGTAACTCTGATATTCCTGTGCGGCCAGATCAAGTCGCAGTTGTATCACACGCACGCCAGGCGAAAGCCGTATCGTGTTTGTTTCCCCGGAACCCCTGACGGCCCCGACCGTCAGTATAAAGCTCCGAACCGTCGCGCCGCCCGAGCGCGGTGTTTCAGTTCCGGGCACGCTCGCCCGGCGTACCTGTTCGCGCGCCGCCTCCAACTCTTGCACAATCTTGACGTGCCGTTCCTGCTCGCGGCGTAGCTCCTCGGTGAGGGTTGTGCCGCGCTGACGTTCTGCGGCGAGTTGTTCCTGTAAATCCTGCGGCGGCCCAGGCCCC
>DATFCB010000259.1:0-6340 GCA_035253525.1 Pyrinomonadaceae bacterium
TGCGTATCGCCTCGTGCGTCTTCTACGGCGTGGGCCGCATGCCGCTCGTCAAGTTTCTGCTCTGGACGATTGCGAGCTGCGCGGCGTGGGTGCTGGTCCTGAGCGGCGTCGGCTACTCGTTTAGCGGGACGATCACGCGCGTTATCGGCGACGTGCAGAACATCACCGTCTACCTGCTCGTCATCCTCGTCGTCGGCGTCATCGGCTTCTACGTGGTCGAGCGTTTCTGGCTCAGCAAGAAGGTCGAGGAGGCGAACCCCGAGAAGCTGAAAGAATTCGAGCACGCCGCGCAGGAGAAGATTCACGAGATCAAGGCGGAAGTCCAGGAGTTCAAGGAAGAGATACAGGAGCGCATGCACCTCCCACACCGCCGCAAAGATTCATCCGCCCAGCACGAGCAGCCCGCTTCCAAGAGTAGCGAGAGCGGGGGAGACTAGCACGGTGATAAGTGATGAGAAAAAACTTCTTTCTTTAACTTATCACTTATCACTTATTACTTATCACTTTTGGAAAGGAACTCGTTCCGTTCGTGATTATTGAATCATCCGCCCCGACGCGGGTTGACCTGGCCGGGGGAACCATAGACATCTGGCCGCTCTACCTTTTCCATCCGGGGGCCTCGACCGTCAACTTCGCCATCAACCTGCGCGCCTCCTGCCGCATCGAGACGCGCGAGGACGGGCGCATCGTGCTCGAATCGCGCGACCGCAAGGTCAGTTTCGAGACGCACCTTGAGGCCATCGAGGATTTAATCCGCGAGGAGCGGCTGGAGTTGATCTCCAAGCTCGTGCACTTCTTCAAGCCGACGGTCGGCTTTCACCTCGTGGCCCACAGCGAGGCTCCGGCGGGCGCGGGACTCGCGGGCTCCAGCGCCTTGAACATCGCCTGCGTCGGTGCGCTCAACCAACTGGTCGGCGGCCGCTACGACGAGCGCAAGTTCGTCACCATCGCCGCCAACGTCGAGACGACTGTGATTCGCGTCCCCGCAGGCTTTCAGGACTACTACCCTGCGCTCCACGGCGGGGTGAACTGCATACACCTTCGCCCCGACGGCATCGAGCGCGAGCGGTTGGAGATTGACGAGGAGACCTTGGAGCGCCGCATAGCCATCTGCTACACGGGCGAGCCGCGCATGTCCGGGACGAACAACTGGGAGATTACGAAGAACCACATAGACGGCGACCCGGAACTCTTCAAGCTCTTCGACGGCATAAGGGATTCGGCGGCGCGCGTGCGCAAGGCGCTCCTGGCAAACGACTGGCGTGAAGTCTCCGCCACGATGCGCGACGCTTATCCGGGCCGCAAGCGGCTGGCCCCCGGCGTGACGACGCCGCACATGGACATGTTGGTCGAGAAGGCTCTGGCGAACGGCGCGGAGGCAGCCAAAGTCTGCGGCGCGGGCGGCGGCGGCTGCATAGCCTTCCTCTGCGCCGAAGGCCGCCGCCAGGATGTCGAGCGCGCCCTCCTCGAAGAGAACGTCGAAGTCCTCGACTGGAAACTCGCGCGCGAAGGCTTGACCGTCCGCGTCAGCTAAAGATAGAAGCCCGCTTCCTCTTTGCGCCTTTGCGTGAAAAAACCAAAACCACTCACGCTGGAGGCGCAAAGAACTGCCCGACGCTCGTCTTTATCCGCGATCTGAAAAACAGTTGGCGAAAACCGAAACTTGCAATATAGTCTGTCGGCACACTTCGCGCTCTGACCCCAACTTTGAAGGAGACTCGGAATATGGGCTTACTGTTCGCGCTTCTTTTGATCGTCGCCGGTGTCCTCGGCGCTGCCGCGCTCATCATTAAGAATAAACCTGACGCCAGAGAGTTGATTGCCAAGATAGTCCCGTTTCAGGGCATCATCGGCATTGTCCTCCTCATCTTTTCTGTCATCTGGCTGATCCAGATTCTACAGGTCTTAGGGTTCATCCTACGATTTTCGACCTTCAACGGCCTGCTCCTGCTCCTGACCATTCTGGTCGGCCTCGGACTCGGCTTCCTGCTCGGCTACGGCTTAATCAACCAGTACGTCCTGAGCAAGAACGCGGGGGCGGCGGCCAGCGGCGCGGGCGTCCAGGCCAAGCTCGCCACGTACCAGGGGCCTCTGGGCATCGCCGCCATCGTGTTGGGCCTGTGGCTGCTGATTAACGTCATGAGCTCACCCTTCGGATACTAAACGGGCCGCGTCCCGTTGAGCTGACCGGCTGCTACCCTGAGTTTTCAAACGCGGGCGGCGTGGGCCGAGGCTGCCCGGATTGAGTCATGCGGATTTCGGGTCGCGGAGCGAAAAGGCAGGCGCTGCTTTTCTCAATCTGCGACCCGGAATCCGCATTCCCCCATTAGGATACTGCCCCGCGTTTAGTGATAGACTAGGCATTCCCGGCGTCACGAATTCACCACCTTATAAGGATCGTTCTATGAGCCAAAATCAGAGTCGCAAGTGGGTTTACCTGTTCGAGGAGGGTAGTGGCGAAGACAAGTCGCTGCTGGGCGGTAAGGGCGCGGGCCTCGCCGAGATGACGCGCGCGGGCCTGCCCGTGCCGCCGGGCTTCGTCGTCACGACCGAGGCGTGCAACGCTTTTTACGCAAACAACAAACAGTTTCCCGAAGGCATGTGGGAGCAGGTCGTGGAGGGCTTGCGCCGCCTCGAAGAGAAGACCGGCAAAGGCTTCGGCCATCCCGATAACCCGCTGCTGGTTTCGGTGCGCTCAGGCGCGGCCTTCTCCATGCCGGGCATGATGGACACGATTCTCAACCTCGGCCTCAACGACCAGACCGTCCAGGGACTCGCCACGCAGACCAACGACCTGCGCTTCGCGCTCGACGCCTACCGCCGCTTCGCCTCGCTCTTCGGCGAGATAGTCATCGGCGTCGCACACGAAAAGTTCGAGCGCGTCATGGACCGCTTCAAGGCGCAGACCGAAGGGGGCCGCGACACGGACCTACAGCCGGACCAGTTGCGCGAGATCATCGCCGCCGAGAAGCAGATCATCTTCGCGGAGCAGAGCGAGCACACCATCCCCGAAGACCCTTACGAGCAGTTGCGCGTGGCGATTGCGGCGGTCTTCAACTCGTGGATGGGAAGGCGCGCGGTGGACTATCGCCGCGTCAACCGCATCCCGGACGACCTCGGCACGGCCGTCAACGTGCAGGCGATGGTCTTCGGCAACATGGGGATGACGAGCGGGACGGGCGTGGCGTTCACGCGCAACCCTTCGACGGGCGAAAAGGCTCTTTATGGCGAGTACCTCCTGAACGCGCAGGGCGAGGACGTGGTCGCGGGGATTCGCACGCCGAACCCCATCAGCCAGCTCAAGGAGGAATTGCCGGAGGTCTACGAACAGTTCAACCAGATCACGCAACTCCTGGAAAAGCACTACCACGACATGCAGGACGTGGAGTTCACGATAGAACGCGGCCGCCTCTGGATGCTACAGACGCGCACGGGCAAGCGCACGGGCGCGGCGGCCGTCCGCGTCGCCGTGGACATGGTGCACGAAGAATTGATTGACAAGGCGACCGCCGTGCGCCGCGTCTCGCCCGAGCAATTGGATCAACTGCTACACCCGACCGTGGACCCGAACGCGGAGACGACCGTTTTGGCGACGGGCCTGCCCGCGAGTCCGGGGGCCGCGCAAGGGCGAGTCGTCTTCGACCCGGACGAGGCCGAAGAGATGGCCCGCGACGGCGCGAAAGTCATCCTCGTCCGCCAGGAGACCAGCCCCGACGACTTCCACGGCATGGTCGCCGCCCAGGCCATCGTGACCGCCCGGGGAGGCATGACCTCGCACGCCGCCGTCGTAGCGCGCGGCATGGGCAAGTCGTGCGTGTGCGGCGCAAGCCTCCTCAATATTGATTACGCGCAGCAGCAGTTCAGTGTTAATGGCACAGTCGTCCCCAAAGGCGAGTGGGTCACGGTTGACGGCTCGACCGGAAGGGTCTTTCTCGGACAAGTGCCGACGGTGCAGCCTAAACTTGGTGATGATTTCGGGGAGTTGATGACGTGGGCGGACGATTTCCGGCGGCTGAGGGTTCGGGCCAACGCGGACACGCCGCAGGACTCGCGTGTCGCGCGCGAGTTCGGTGCTGAAGGGATCGGGTTGTGCCGCACGGAGCACATGTTCTTCGGCGAGGGGCGTCTGGCCGCGATGCGCGAGATGATTCTCTCCGAAGGCGTGGGCCAGCGCGAGAAGGCGCTCGACAAGCTGCTCCCGCTCCAGCGCAAGGACTTTGTCGGCATCTTCCAGGCGATGCAGAACCTGCCCGTCACCATCCGCTTGCTTGACCCGCCGCTCCATGAGTTCCTGCCCGACATACGCGAATTGATGGGCGAGCTGTCGGAGTTGAAGATGGAGTTGCAGCGCGCAGGCACCATCCGCGACATGGACCGCACGCTCGACCAGATAGACGAGAAGCGCCGCCTCTTCCACCAGGTCGAGCGCATACGCGAGAACAATCCCATGCTCGGCCACCGCGGCTGCCGTTTGGGCCTCGTCTACCCAGAGGTGACGCGCATGCAGGTGCGTGCCATCTTCGAGGCCGTCTGTCAGGTTCAGGGCGAGGGGCTTGTCGTCAAGCCCGAGATCATGGTCCCGCTCGTCTCGACCGCAGAGGAGTTGCACCACCAGTCTGAATTGATTCACGAGGTCGCGCGCCAGGTGATGGGCGAGCACGGGATGACGATTGATTACACGGTCGGGACGATGATCGAGTTGCCGCGCGCGGCCCTGACCGCTGACAAGATTGCCGCCTACGCGGACTTCTTCTCGTTCGGCACGAACGACCTGACGCAGACGACCTTTGGTCTCTCGCGCGACGATTCGGGCCGCTTCCTCTCCTACTACGTCGAGCACAAGATCATGCCCGACGACCCGTTCCAGGTGCTTGACCGCGAGGGCGTCGGCTATCTTGTGAAGAAGGGGACCACACTCGGGCGCGAGGCGAAGCCCGGTCTCAAGGTCGGCATCTGCGGCGAGCATGGCGGCGAGCCACGTTCGATAGGGTTCTGTCACGAGATAGGCTTGGACTACATCAGTTGCTCGCCGTTCCGCGTCCCCGTCGCGCGCCTTGCCGCCGCGCAGGCCGCGCTCGAAGATAACAATGGAGCCACAGTGTCCGACAAGTGAGCACATGGAAAGCAGAGGGGATGATGAGCAAAGACACTCTAACGATCACGGACAACCGCACGGGCCGCCAGTACGAGGTCGCGATTGAGAACGACACCATCCGCGCGATGGACTTGCGGCAGATCAAGGTCGCGGACGACGACTTCGGCCTGATGACCTACGACCCCGCGTTCATGAACACGGCCTCGTGCAAGAGCCGCATCACCTTCATTGACGGCGACCTGGGCATTCTGGAATATCGCGGCTACCCCATCGAGCAACTCGCCGAGCAGAGCAGCTACCTCGAAGTCGCCTACCTGCTCCTCCACGGCGAACTCCCGGACGAGCGGCAGCTCAGCGACTGGAAGCGCAGCATCACCTTCCACACCTTCATCAACGAGAACATCAAGAAGGTCTTGGACGGCTTCCACTACAACGCGCACCCGATGGGGATGTTCGAGGCGATGGTCGCCGCGCTCTCGACCTTCTACCCAGAAGCCAAGAACATAGAGGATGATGCCTGCCGCCGGAAGCAGATTCACAGGCTCATCGCGAAGGTCCCGACCATCGCCGCCTTCGCCTACCGCCACCGCGTCGGCGTGCAGTACGCCTACCCCGACAACGACCTCTCCTACGAGGGCAACTTCCTCAACATGATGTTCAAGACGACGGAACTCAAGTACGAGCCGAACCCCGTCCTTGAACGCGCTCTGAGCGTCCTCTTCATCCTCCACGCCGACCACGAGCAGAACTGCTCGACCAACGCCATGCGCAGCATCGGCAGCGCACATACGGACCCCTACTCGGCGCTTGCCGGCGCGGCCGCCGCGCTCTACGGCCCGCTCCACGGCGGGGCCAACGAGGCGGTCTTGAGGATGCTCAACGAGATTGGCTCAATTGACCGCGTGCCGGAGTACGTCAAGCGCGTCAAGGCCGGCGATTTCCGCCTGATGGGGTTCGGCCATCGCGTCTACAAGAACTACGACCCGCGCGCACGCATCATCAAGCAGATCGCCTACGAGGTCTTCGAGGTGACGGGCAAAGACCCGCTCTTAGACCTCGCGCTCGAATTAGAGCGCATCGCTCTCGAAGACGAGTACTTCGTCAAGCGCAAGCTCTACCCGAACGTGGACTTCTATTCGGGCATCATCTATCAGGCGATGAGGTTCCCGGTGGACATGTTCCCGGTGCTCTTTGCCATCCCGCGCACCTCTGGCTGGCTGGCGCAGTGGAAGGAGCTGCTCGAAG